>CAZBZA010000657.1:0-2272 GCA_964495865.1 uncultured Lentimicrobiaceae bacterium | reverse complement strand
TCTATTTTATTGAGTTTGGTAAATTCGAGCACCGCCCTTATGTTATCTTCAACCGAAAGCTTCCGAAAAACAGAGGCTTCCTGGGCCAGGTATCCGATACCAATTTGTGCGCGGCGGAAAACAGGCTCCCTGGTAATATCACGATCATCGAGGAAAACTTTTCCTTGTAAAGGTTTAATAAGACCTACAATAATATAGAACGAAGTAGTTTTACCGGCACCATTCGGCCCAAGCAACCCCACTATTTCGCCTTGCTCCACTTTAATGGAAACGTGATTTACTACTGTGCGCTGACGGTATTTCTTAACTATATCTTCGGTACGTAATATCATATCAATACGTTGAGGGGTCAAAGGTAATAAAATTTGTTTGAAGCATTGAGAGGCTGTTTACAGCGTGCCTTCCGCTAAAAGTCGAAACTCATAGATACCATTATTCCGAAAGGCTTTATATTGGGATGGTCATTATAAAACAACCTCCACACCGCATCGACACGGATAAACCGAAAAATATTCTCAATACCTGCACTTGCCTCCATATAGGGTTTGCTTATAAAATAGCTGCCAACCGGCAACTGATTGTATAATTGATTTTTGCCGGAGGTATGTCCCACAGCGCCTTTGAGCGCAAACACTTCGCGCCATTTCAATTTGCGTACAGCAGGAATATTATTCAGGAAAAAGCCCTGCATATGATAAACCACGTGATAAGTGGCGTATTCGTCACTGATAAATTCGTAATAATTCATCAGGTTGAAAGCATAGTCGTCGTGATAAAAAGTTTCGTTACCCCCGAAAATATTTAATAGCGGAAAAGGGAGTGTCCCCCATGTTTTCCCTGCTTCAATGGTGTATCTGAGCCAGCCCGCCGATAGGAAACTGAACCATTGCGATGCATTGAAGCGCAGACTGTGATACTCATATTCGCCATCAAACAGTCCTTTTACTCCATACGCATATTTCAGATTAAATACAGGATATGGTGAACTCACAGCTATTCTTTCAAACTCGCCTGCAAGTACTTTTTCGCGGTATCCATAATGAAGATCGAGAGAAAGCTCGGTGGTTTTTATCTGAGTACGCTGCACATAGTCCTGACTAACAGGATCATATACGCTTATAGCTCCGCCTTCGACTGTAAAGATACGGCGGTTTGTAACCGTGAAGGTGTTATAAAATCCGGTAAACCACTCATGTTTGTACGACCCTTTGTATTCCGAAACCATTGAGAGCTTATCCTGCGGGTTGCGCCTGAACAGGGAATTAAGGATGAAATCCTGCCTGAAAGCACCTTCGGCCATACCCAATTGTTCCACATCATATTTATACGATCCACTGATTACACGATCGGGTAATTTGCCCAACATGTACATAAAGCCGGCATGGTATTTCAAAACATTATCGCGGGTACCATAAGCCAGGTAACCATCGAGCATCAACCGGGTGGAAAAATCGTTACTGGTGCGTCCTCCGACTCTGAAACGGCTGCCTTCGAGCTGATTAAAACTGTACGTTGAAGCATAAGGTCCCCATTCGAAATTTCCCTTAATATAATAACCGGTCGCAATCATTTTGATAATATCGAGATAGGTGTTAAAAAGCGGCATTTGTTTTAAGGTATCACTCAGGCGGTAAACGGACGCTTCGCGGCTTGTTAGCGCTTCGGGCCGAGAGGTTTTCCAGAATTCATCACTTTTGCGGGTTGCATCATCCAATACAATTATATTATTCGGCATCGAGTAAATTTTTTCGTCGCGTACAGGCGAAAAATCATACCCTGAATATAAAACAGTGCGTGTACCAAAAAAACCGGTTGTAACTTTTGCATCATCAACCACATTAAAGTCAGCGATGGTTTGTTCGCGTGTGAGCATCCATTGCCCGTTAGCAGCAATTTCAAATTCCTGCGAAATAGTCATATCATTAATAAAATTGATGTTGGCATCGCCTACCATGCGCATCTCCAGTTTTTTGAGTGCAAAAGAAGTGTCGTGTACCCAAAAGTTACCGGTGAAGGCAAATTCCTGTTTACGGCGAGGCTTAAACATTACATTATAGCACCATTTATCATCCAGAAAGGTTGAATCGACGAGATAATACCTATAATATAAAAGCCCGAAATTTGAGATGGGGCTGACAAAATTTTTCTGAAAGATGTTGATGAAATTATCGTAAACCTTTACATCTTGTGCCAGGTTGCCTACAAACTGCGACATGCTCGCATTATCGACTCCCGAAATCTGGGAAGCTTTAATAATCTCTTTTCTTTCCCT
>CAZBZA010000656.1:0-2278 GCA_964495865.1 uncultured Lentimicrobiaceae bacterium | reverse complement strand
GAAGTGCTCGAAAATGCAGGTTTTATGGCTACTCATTTGAAAAGTTTCGGATGGCAGTATGTCGTAATCGGGTATTGCTGGTATTATCCTTACCCTGCGGCACTCAACGATCCAGGGCAGACTGAAAATTTCACCCCGTGGCTGAGCATGGACGAATATGGCAGATTACTTCCTGACATTGAGCGTTTCCCCTCATCAAAAAAAGGCAAAGGTTTTAAACCGCTAGCCGATGAACTGCATCGCAAAGGACTGAAATTCGGGATACATATGATGCGTGGAATTCCGCGACAGGCTGTTGCCTCCAACACCCGTGTGAAAGGGACAAAATTAAGTGCAAAAGATATTGCCGATACTACCAGCACCTGCAAATGGCTGAACCACAATTACGGTGTAAATATGGACAAACCCGGTGCCCAGGAATATTACAATTCACTATTCGAATTGTATGCCGCATGGGGCGTTGATTTTGTGAAAGCGGATGATATTTCGTCACCTTTCAGTGAAAAGGAAATTATTGCCATTCGTAAAGCGATTGATAATTGCGGCAGGCCGATGGTTCTCAGCTTATCTCCGGGTGAAACGCCTGTTGCAAAAGCGGATTTTGTTAAAGAATATGCTGATTCGTGGCGTGTTTCAATCGATTTTTGGGATAAATGGGAAACGCTGGAACAGATGTTCACCTTGCTGCATTCGTGGGAGAAACATATCGGAACCGGGCATTTTCCTGACGCGGATATGCTGGCAATGGGGCAGTTATCGCAACGCGGACCAGTAGGCGAACCTCGACAGTCGCAACTGAACCGTCATGAACTTTTAAGTATGATGACGCTGTGGAGCATTTCCCGCTCACCCTTAATGTACGGCGGCGATCTGAGCCTGATCAGGCCTTATGAACTCTCGCTTTTGCAAAACAAAGCCGTAATCGGAATAAACCAGAACAGCATTAATAACCGGCAACTTCTGCGTCAGGATGATTATGTGGTATGGACTGCCGATGTTCCCGGAAGCAGCGATAAATACGTAGCTATTTTTAACCTTAACGAGAGCAAAAAAACAATACATTTTGATTTGAATGAACTGGGCTATAACGGCAAAATTACTATGACAGATTTATGGATGGGTGATTACCTCGGGGAATATCGCTCGGCTATAAAACCGGAGGTTCCCGGCCATGGAGTAAGGTTGTTCAGGCTTTCGCCGGAATGATACCGGATTTTTACAGATACTTCTGATCGCAAACCTGGCTTTGCATACAATGTTTTGCTTTTGAACAAACAGTACTTTGAGTCTGTTTTATTTTTGCAATCTCACCGTTGTTTGCATAAGGTAAACACAAGAATAACACCCATGTACTTATTCCCGTTAAAAATTTTCGGTTTAATATAGCACCAAATATTAAAATAACCAGCCAATGAACAGATTTTTACTTCTGATAGTATTAGTTTTCAGCCTTTCGGGGAAGTATGTTAGTTCCCAGACTACAGGCAGTTTTCTCCACAACGGAATTACCCGTTCCTATACCATTTTTGTTCCCTCAACCTGGTCGCCGGATAAGAATTTCCCGATGTTACTCGCGCTTCACGGGCTAACCCAAACAGGAAACAGTATGATGGGGTTCTCCAATTTCAATGCTTATGCGGAAGAATTTGGGTTCATAGTTGTTTATCCCAATGGCGTTTCGAACAGCTGGAATGTTGGATTTCCCGGCGGATCAACTGCTGATGATGTGGGATTTCTTATTGCGCTTATTGATACGGTGAATGCTGCGTATGCCACTGACCTTAACAGGATTTATTCTACCGGCTTTTCGAACGGAGGATTTATGAGTTACCGACTGGCTTGCGAAGCAGGAGACAGGATTGCTGCCATAGCTTCGGTGGCCGGCACAATGACAAGCGCCTCGCTTTCAGCCTGCCAGCCTTCGCGGAATATGCCCGTAATGCATATACACGGCACCAATGATTTTGTAGTATTTTATAATGGCGGTTTTGGAAATACTTCTGTAAATGAAGTGCTTACATTTTGGAACACGGCGAATGAATGTCCTTCAATACCAACTATCGAAAACCTGCCCGACCTGGTCCCGGAAGGATCAACCGTTCAGAAACAAACCTGGACACCATGCACGGATTCAACCGAAGTAACTTTCTACAAAATAAACGGTGGCGGACATACATGGCCCGGTTCTGTCGGAACTACAGGTTCTGGAAACACAAACCGCGATATTATTGCCAGCGAAGAAATATGGAAATTTGTAAGCCGTTTTCAATTGCCACAG
>CAZBZA010000655.1:0-2282 GCA_964495865.1 uncultured Lentimicrobiaceae bacterium | reverse complement strand
GGGGAGATAAGGAGAAAGGGAGACAAGGAGAAGGGGAGAAAGGGAGAAAGGGAGAAAGGGCGACAAGGCGAAGGGGAGACAAGGAGGATGGGAGAAGGTGACAAGGCGAAGAGGAGGCAAGGAAAATATATGAAATAGCCATGAGCAGAAAATTTGCTCACCAACCGGAATGATTATTCTCATGGCGTATTCCATCTGACCCGTAAAAAATTAAAAAATAAACAGATGAAATTTTGCATTTAGCTCTGAATTTGATTTCCATTACCTTTGCAACGTCATTCAAACAAATAAGCTCATATGCAGACAGCCGAACGCAGCTCCGGTCACGATCCTTCCGAACAGGTAATTTATAACCGTTGCCTTTATGCCTACAAAGCAGCTTCCGAGATCGTAAAAGGTAATATTATTGAGTTGGGAAGTGGCGAAGGTTATGGGATACAGCTGCTCGCGCCATTGGCTCAGCGTTATCTTGCCGTTGACAAATTTGGTACGGATATTTCGGGTCATGCCAATGTTGAGTTCAGGAAACAATTGCTCCCTTCCCTGGCCGGAATTGCCGATAACAGTTTCGATTTTGCAGTAACTTTCCAGGTTATTGAGCACATTCAGGATGATACATCTTTTATCAGCGAAATTCATCGTGTACTTAAACCTGGTGGCAAATTGCTGCTTACCACGCCAAACCGGCTGATGTCGCTAACCCGAAATCCATGGCACATCCGCGAATATACAGCTGCAGAATTATCAGCTCATGTTAGTAAAAGTTTCGGGAAAGTAGAAGTAAACGGAGTTTTTGGTAGTCCTGTAGTTATGGAATACCACGAAAGGAACAAAGCTTCCGTTCAGCGGATAACCCGTTTCGATGTTCTGAAACTTCAATACAGGCTCCCAAGGCAACTTCTTCAGATTCCTTATGATATAATGAACAGGCTCAACCGCCGCAGGCTTCTCGATGGAAATACCGAAATTGTAAACAAAGTTTCTCTCTCCGATTTTTTTCTTAAAGATACTACCCAAGACTGCTTCGACCTGTTTGTTATTGCTACGAAATAGTATTTCCGGTTCTAAATCTCCTTATAACTTCCAGCGTAAAAAAAACTAAGTGTTAGATTTACACTTATGTCAATTTATTAATATGTAAAACAGGCGATTGTAGATTTATTTGACAATTGTCGTTCGTTTTTTTGATTGTATAATCTTTAATTTTACTTTTTTATTTATCAATCAGTACTTTGTAAAATTATTTATAAACAAAATATTTTTCATTCATTTTGCACTTTTTTGTTGGTATAATTTAAAACATCTATATATTTGATGCACCTCAAATCAAGTATATTAACCAAATTTCACTTATCTTATGAAAAGAATTTTTACACTGATTGCTCTTACTTTGGCAGCAATACCAGTATTCGCCAGTGAAGCTGACCTGAAAATCCCAAATCTTGCTCCCGATCAGTATAACCTGCTGTTGTTCGGATTTCTGATTTGTATCCTTGGATTGCTGTTTGGGTATTACCAGTTCAGTAAAGTTAAAAGACTCAAAGCACACAAGAGTATGCTTGATGTTGCTAACATCATTTTCGAGACCTGCAAAACTTACCTTATTCAACAAGGTAAATTTATCCTGATCCTTTTCGCATTCATTGCAGTATGTATCGCATTCTATTTCGGATACTTACAGGAAATGAGCTTTGGCGGTGTGCTGTTAATTCTTTCCTGGACTGTTGTCGGAATTATGGGTTCATACGGCGTTGCATGGTTTGGCATCCGGATGAATACTTTGGCTAACAGCCGCATGGCATTTGCTTCGCTGGAGCGTAAGCCTATTAAACTATTGAATATTCCTCTCGATGCCGGAATGAGTATAGGCGTTTTGCTTGTAAGTGTCGAACTAATCATGATGCTAGTCATCCTGCTTTTTATTCCACGCGAGTATGCAGGCGCAAGTTTTATTGGTTTTGCAATTGGTGAATCGCTGGCAGCTTCAGCACTTCGTATTGCCGGAGGCATTTTTACCAAGATTGCAGATATTGGCAGCGACCTGATGAAAGTGGTATTTAAAATAAAGGAAGACGATCCACGTAATCCGGGTGTAATTGCCGATTGTACCGGCGATAATGCAGGCGACAGCGTTGGCCCTACAGCCGACGGATTCGAAACTTATGGTGTTACAGGTGTTGCTCTTATCAGCTTTATTGTACTTGCTGTTATGCAGGTTGCTGATCAAACACTTTTACTTACGTGGATATTTTTGATGCGTATTCTGATGGTAGTTACCTCAA
>CAZBZA010000654.1:0-2292 GCA_964495865.1 uncultured Lentimicrobiaceae bacterium | reverse complement strand
GTGGGCCCACCTGGACTTGAACCAGGGACCTACTGATTATGAGTCAGTTGCTCTAACCATCTGAGCTATAGGCCCTTTGTATTTAAAGTTGTATTTAACTTGGAAATACGGGTGCAAATTTACACTTTTGCAGTCAAATTTAAAGCCTGTTTCAAATATTTTTTTTATGCCCGGAATTCAAGTAGCTCAAATAAGGAATATTATTTTCGATCTGGGTGGTGTTCTGCTGAATATCAACCCTTTACTTTCACTTCTCGAATTTGCCAATATCAGCAAAACCGACTCCGAAGTACTCAAAAACAGGCTCGCATCGGAGCGTGTATTCGAAAAATTCGATACGGGAGCGCTCAGTCCCGACGGATTCAGGGCCGAATTGTGCCGGATTATGGCCTATAAAGCCAGTAATGCGGAAATTGACGCTGCATGGAACATTCTTTTACTTGATTTTCCTGCCGAACGCGTTGAATTGCTGAAAGAATTAAGAAATAACTACCGGATTTTTCTTTTATCGAATACTAACATCATACATTTTTGGAAATATACCGGCGACTTTTATTCAACGTATGGCTTACCGATGGCTGAGTTGTTCGAAAAGTTATTCCTTTCATACGAAATAGGAATTCATAAGCCGGATGCAGGAATTTATACCCATGTGTTGCAAAACGCCGGTTTAAAAGCAGAAGAGTGTGTTTTTATTGATGATTCCCTGGCTAACGTTGATGCAGCCCGAATAATTGGAATGAAAGGAATTCACATTGCTAACGGCAGGGATGTTACCCAGTATTTTGATAACGGAATTTTAAAATCGCTTTAATTTCTTCAAAATCAAAAAAAACATGTATTGAAATTTAATTCCCGCGACTTACTGCAGTTCGCGGCCATCATCTTTAAGCATGCGATAAATGGTTGTTTTGCCAATATTCAGTTTATCAGCAACCAGCCGCACTTTGTTATCATATTTATTAAGATAATGGGTAATAATTATTTTAATATAATCGTCGAGCGAAGCTTCCTCATTAGCGAAATCAAGCACAGCGGCGGTATTAGGCAGCTTCACATCCTCAGCATGAATAGTATTTGTGTTAGTCATAACTGCTGCAAGTTCAACGATTGCTTTTAGCTCGCGCACATTGCCGGGGAATGGGTATTTCCGGAATTTTTCCATAGCTTCGGCTGCAATAGTAAGTTTAGGCATGGTATTTTTTGTGCAGAATTCGTCAACAAAAAACCTGGCCAGCAGGAATATATCGTTTCCCCTCATCCGCAAAGGAGGCAGTTCGATAGGTAAACCTAAAAGACGGTAGTACAAGTCCTCGCGAAAATTTCCTTTTTTAACCTCCTCAAGCAAATTTTTATGCGTTGCAACAATTACGCGTACATCAAGCTTCACTGCTTTATTAGAGCCAACCCTTACAACCTCTTCTTCCTGCAGAACGCGAAGTAATTTAGCCTGCATATTCAAGTCCATATCTCCTATTTCGTCAAGAAAAATGGTTCCGTGATTGGCTTCCTCGAACCTGCCGATACGCTGGTTATTGGCACCGGTAAACGACCCTTTTTCGTGGCCGAACATTTCGCTTTCAATAAGCTCGCGAGGAATAGCAGTTACATTAACAGGAACAAATGCTTTATTCTTTCTTTTCGAATTAAAATGTATTGCTTTAGCAACCAGCTCCTTTCCTGTGCCTGTTTCGCCATGTATTGAAACTGAAATATTTGTCTTCGTTGCTTTCTCAATTAATCTGAAAACTGCGTTTATTGCCGGGCTATCTCCTTTTATGAGGTTATTAAATTCATATTTCTTTCCGATTTCATCTTCCAGATTCGAGATACGCTGTTTCAGGTTAAAGTTCGATTTTATATTGCGCATCACCGTCCAGATGCGGTCTTTCGTATCCGGATCCTTGAGCACATAATCGTAAACACCTTTTTTCAGCAACTCAACTGCCGTTGAAATATCCTGTTGCCCCGATACAATAATAACAGGCAGTTCCGGGTCAAATTCCCTGATGCGCTTCAACACATCGAAACCACTCATATCGGGCAGGTTGAAGTCGAGCGAGATGGCTGAAGGACCTTTATACAAGTTTGCCAGCAATTCTTTCCCCGAAGTAAAAATCGTTACTTCATAATCCGGATTTTGTGATAAATGATACGACAGTATCTTCGCATACATCAGATCATCCTCAACAACAAAAATTTTAAATGCATCCATAAAGTGTCCTTTTCATATATTTATTTCCTAAAAACGGAAAAGTAACAAAGTAAGTGAAAAATAAAGTACAATTCCCA
>CAZBZA010000653.1:0-2292 GCA_964495865.1 uncultured Lentimicrobiaceae bacterium | reverse complement strand
CCCTTCAAACAAACTCTTCAAACTTTTTTTTAACCTTTTCCAACCCTTCAAAAAATCTCCTGTCATTAGGATATCAATAAATTAAAACGAACATGAAAACTATTGAAAGACCACAACTAATAATAACCACAACTTTATTTGTTCTGCTTGCTTTACTTGCCCTTGTGCTGCTAATGTCAGGCTGCGTAAGTGAGCGTATCGAAGGAAACCGCGACCTGATAACACAGGATAGGCCTTCACAACCGTTCAGCGAAGTAGTATCTTCGGAAAGTTTCAGCGTAAAAATTATCCCTTCCGACGAAACCCGTATCGAAGTAAAAGGCGAATCGAATGTGCTGCCTTACCTGAGCACACAATCGAACGGCACAACGTTAACCCTCAAATACACAAACGGATATAATATCCATGAGCATTATCCGGTAGAAATATTTCTATATACAGATGTTTTGAACGCAGTAAGTTTATCCGGTTCCGGAACAGTCGATTGCGGGTATTTCGAAGCTGACGATATGTATTTGAATATTTCAGGCTCAGGTGGAATAACTGGTGATTTTGAAACAGAAAACCTGGAAGCTGTAATTTCCGGATCAGGGAATATGAACCTGTCAGGTTATTCAAAAACAGGCTTATTTACAATTTCCGGCTCAGGAAACATCAACGCACAAAACCTGGATCTGGAACAGTGTTCAGCCAACATTTCGGGTAGTGGAAACATCAATACTTACGTGACTAAAACACTTGATGCAACCATTTCAGGCAGCGGAAGCATTTTTTACTATGGAAATCCGGTTGTTAAAACTCATATAAGTGGCTCCGGGAATTTAGTGAGATACTGAGGAGAATGTGCTTTACCACAAAATCCAAATTCCAAATTCCAAAAACCAAATCCCAAGAGCCACAATCACCTGTTCTCAAAAACGAACTTTGTAACTTAATCAACTAATAGCTCGTCATAAAAAGCATAAAATTCCAATAACCAATAAAAACCATTACTTGTGAAAAGATTTTTTACCATCGTTATAATCGCTTTACTATTTGCTGTTGAAGCGTTTAGCCAAAACTACCAGCAGTCGGCCGGATTACGACTTGGCGCTGCAGGAGGAATAACGTACCGCCGGCAGTTTGATGCCAACATTGCAGGCGAAGTTATGCTGCTGTCGCAAAATCACGGAACTGTTTTTGTGTTTCTTGTCGAAAAGCAGAAACCGGCCATATTGTTCGACGACCTGAACATGACCTTTATTTATGGCATTGGCGCTCATATCGGCGCTGCCAGCAATAATTGCAATAATTACGATCCTTACGATTACAATCACTATTACGGTTACAATAAAATGCAGCTAGGCATCGACGGGTTTGCTTCATTCGAATATATGGTTCCACGCTACCCTATTGCGTTAAGCCTCGAGTGCAAACCGTATTTCGAACTATTCGACGATAATTGGCTCGGACTACACCTGCCTGTGATTGCATTCGGAGCGAGGTACACATTTTAACCTTTTAACTCTGCTTTTAGAAATTGAAAAACCTGACAACCAAACACCAGATAACAAATTGAAAATAAACAGTTAACATTCTCATTTTATGAAAAAAGCAACCCTACTTTCTCTGATACTTACCCTTTGTATAAGCTTTGCAGCTCAAAGCCAGGATACACTCCGCCTGTTCGGTAACCACAAGCAAGAACAAAATAAAGAACAAAACGAACAGCCAAAACAAACTAAAACACGTCCGGCTTCGGATATACAAACACTTACCGGTCCCGGTAAAAATATCGGATTTTACTTTGGATTTCACTCGGAATATTCGCAGGTAGCAGGTTATGATGCTTTTGGCGCTGGCGGAACATTTGCATTAATTGCTAATCATGGCTTAGCCATTGGCTTTTCAGGAAAAGGCTTTTTTACCGAACCTTACGAAAGAATTCCCGGATCAAATACAAGTTACAGTTACACCGGCGGATATGGTGGTTTTCTAATTGAGCCTATTATTTTCCCAAAATATCCGATACATGTATCGTTCCCGATCCTGCTTGGAGCCGGAGGCATCGCGAAAAGTATGTTCACCAATAACAACTATCCATACGATTATACCGAAGTATATGTTGAAGATGTTGAAGCATACATAATTGCTGAACCCGGTATTGAAATCGAATTTAATGTTGCTCGTTGGATGCGCCTTGGCCTGGGGGGAAGCTATCGTTTTACATCCTCACTCGAACCTTCCGAATTCGAATCCAATCCCCTGAATGGATTTACCGGCGGCTTTTCGCTGAAGTTCGGGAAATTCTAA
>CAZBZA010000652.1:0-2306 GCA_964495865.1 uncultured Lentimicrobiaceae bacterium | reverse complement strand
ACGTTCAACAGGCAATTCTTAAAATAGAAGCCATGCAGTTATACAATGGCGGATTATCGCTCTGGCCTCAGGGTGGTAGTGCCGACTGGTGGTCAACGGCTTATGCCGCGCATTTCCTTATCGAAGCCAAGGCTGCCGGATACGAAGTGAACAGGAAAATGCTTGATGCAACGCTCAAATACCTGGCGCAAAGAGTGAAGGAGCGCGAAATGGAGACCTATTTCTATATGGAAAACAATGTGAGTAAATCGAGAAATGTTCCGCGCCGCGAAATACTTTACTCCATATACATCTTGTCTTTGGCCGATATGGCACCTGTTTCGACCATGAATTACTACAAATCTTTTTCTGCGAACTTAACTTCAGAAGGACGCTATTTGCTTGCATCAGCCTATATGCTTGCCGGCGATGTGAAAAGTTACAGAAGTGTATTGCCCAAGGTTTTCGGAACCGAGAAAGTAATTAATGAGTTTGGGGGTTCATATTCATCCTACCTCCGCGACCGTTCAATTGCGTTGAATGCTCTGTTACAAACCGATCCTGATAATCCGCAGGTAGGCGAATTACTGAAAAGCATTTCCATCGAAATGAAGAATGCCAGGTATTATTCAACACAGGAAACAGCTTTCGCTTTGCTGGCAATTGGCAAACATGCACGAAAAGCGAAATTATCGGATATTACTGCCCAGGTAGTGGTTGATGGCAAACCTGCCGGTGAATATAAAAACAAGGACAAGCAATTTGCTGCCGATATTAACAACAAATCAGTTACAATCACGGCTTCCGGTAAAGGAACTTTATACTATTATTATGAGTTGTCGGGTGTAAAACTCACACCTCCTGTTGCCGATGTGGACAATTACCTGAAAGTCCGCCGCCGTTTCCTCGACCGGAACGGAAATGCACTCAGCAGTAACAGCTTTACTCAGAACGATTTAATTGTTGTAGAGATAACAGCACAATCGCAAAACGGAATGAATGTGGCAAATGTGGCAATTACCGATATTCTTCCAGCATGTTTCGAAATTGAAAATTCGCGCCTGGTGGCAGAACGTGAAATGGATTTCACCAAAAACCGCACAACACCTGAATATACTGATATCCGCGACGATCGCATCAGTTTCTTCACCTCCCTGAATGGGACTGTAAAAACCTTTTATTACACAGTAAGAGCCGTTAGCAAAGGAACTTTTGTTATCGGTGCAGTATCAGCCGATGCGATGTACAACGGGGAGTATCATTCGTATTCGGGAAGCGGGAAGGTCACTGTCCGGTAGAGATGGGGTACTCGCGTCTCAAATTGACGAACAGCAAGATTAAAAAGACGCGATGCTACTTTTCCTACCTTGGGGAGCAGGAAAATTAAACAGATGCAATACCCCGGGTGTATAGTTATGCATTGATAATGTTAAATAGAAGGCGTGAGCGAAAGAATATTTTAAAAAGTTGGTTTGCCGGCTTATTAAGTGACAGTGAAACTTTAGTCTATACCCTAACTTATTGACATTATAAAAACCAAATTAAGTACGTAAATTTGTACTCATTTAAATACTTAATTTATGAAAGCAGCCAATTTTACAGAGTTTCGGACAAAACTAAAACAATATCTTGATGATGTTGAAAATAACAACGAAACGCTCATAATTAAGCGGGGAAGTGGCAATGGTACGGTTTTGATTTCATTAAATGAATTTAATTCAATTATGGAAACGGTTCATTTACTCAGTTCGAAATCCAATGCCGATAGATTGTATGAATCCATCCAGCAAATGAAAGCAGGAAAGAACGTTGAGAAAGAATTAATCCTTGACTGATGAAAATCGTTTTTTCACCTAACTCCTGGGAAGATTATATATCCTGGCAAGCGGAAGATAAAAAGATTTTAAAGAAGATTAATCTCCTTATAAACGAAATCCAGAGGACACCTTATGAAGGTTATGGCAAACCGGAACCTTTGAAGTATGATTTGGCAGGCTTATGGTCGCGTCGTATTGATCGTGAACACAGATTAGTTTATCAGGTAACAGGCAACGAACTCCTGATTTATAGCTGCCGGTATCATTATGATAAATGAGTCAGGGTATGGCTGTAATTTCAATTAAAATATTGTGCTCCTGAATTTTCTCTCTTCTTATTCAATAAAAAGCGCATCAAGCCGAAACCTGATGCGCTTTTTTAATTCAAACAAAAGAAAAATTAAAACGGCCAGAACTGGTTGTCGTACCAAATGCTTTCTTTCAGTGCTTCGTTCAGATCGTGCAGTATTTTGTGGTGTCCGCTTTCCCATTCTGCAAGCCAGCGGTACA
>CAZBZA010000651.1:0-2309 GCA_964495865.1 uncultured Lentimicrobiaceae bacterium | reverse complement strand
CGAAAGCGCCGCATAAGCAGCCATGAGTATAAACGATGGTAAAATTATGATCGATGCCATTCAATCCATTGAAATTCGCGTTAGTGATATCGCCATTGGACAATTTCATCACATACGTTTCGTTGGCGTGGCCGACATGGTTAAGCATTGGCCGACCCTGATTCAGGTGGTTCATCAGATCCTGCCCTGTCCAGTAAGTGGTTTCATCATACATATGATCGAAGGGGTAATCTGTCGGTATGCCGATGGTAGTATAACCGTTGTCAGAACGTTCCCCTTTAAGAAGTTCGAGGTAATCGCTTCCCCAGGTGTCGGGGTTATACCAAAGATTTTCGCCAGCCATTAAAATATTGCGGAATTCGCCGGCTATAGGCTCAAACTGGTATTTGTAACTTTTGTTGAGCATACGATCGAGTTCTGTACCAAAACTAAAGGGCATACGTGCAACGGCAATATCCGGCAGCAGGTCGTCCTCGCCGGGTTCGCCCCAGTAAGCATCGCCATCATTGTTCCAGTTGCCGTCGAGCGCGGAATAGTATAAATCGGCAGGGATATTCTGGTCGGAATAACCTCCGCCAGAAACAACCGTGCAGTAAAATCCGCGATGAGGTATCAGTTCAATATCTCCTCCCAACAAAACGTATTGTACTCCGTGAGTCTGGTATTCCTGAATAATAAAATTCCTGATTTTCTCGGGAGTATCCTGTCCGGACATGGTTGTTGTGATACTGTCGCGGGTAACCACAAGCGAGGTAATTCCTTGCTTCTGGTAACCTGCCTGCATACCGGCAAACGAATTTTTGAATGCGGTAGTTGTTATGATCAACAGGTCGTAATTGCCGGTGGTTGTTTTTTGCCTGCTTTTATAGGCCTGATCCATTTCGCTGTTATCAGCAAGTTTTGATGCCTGTCTGTTTATAACAATAAGGTTATCAAGCGCAGCTTTTGCTTTCAGATCGGGAGCAGTGCGAATAATTACTTTTGCGGAAGTAAAATAGGAAAGCTTTCCGGTTACCGGGTTGTATTGCGCCGGTGTAAAAGAAGTAAGCGCAAACGACCTTCCATTCAGAAATGAAGTCATAAGCTGACCTTTGGGATCGGAAGGAAAAACTGCATTGCTGCTGTAAACGTCATTATCTTTTAGGAATGTGCCTGAGCCTCCTGAAGAAACCGGCCTGACTTCCTGTTGCGGATACAGTTTAAACTCTCCCGGCATAACCACTTCTCCCGAGAAAACAATTTCGATGCTTACAGCCGCTTCACCCGGAGGTAGCATTAAGTTAACCTGCTTATAAGGCATCACCGGCTGACCATACTGGGCGGTAGGCATGGTATTATCGAGGGTAAATACCTGGTAACCATCGGTATGACGAACTGCCGGGTTTGAAAAATGATATGTTTTTTCTACTTTTCCGGCTATGGATGAAAAAGTAAGAGCGACCAGGAGACTGAAAATCAGTGTAAAGGACTTCATATAGGTAAGTTGTTTTTCGACTTGAATTAGAATTGTCAAATTTCAGCAAAAAAGTAATATGGAAGGGAGAAAAATATAAGGAAGTTGGGGTGGGGAGGGAAGAGTGAAAAGTGAAAAGTGTTGCTTCGCTTTGCTCGCAATGACAGTGAAGAGTGAAGAGTGAAAAGCGAATAGGGAGTAGGGAGTCAGAAGTCGGAAGTTTGAAGTTTGAAGTCGGAAGCCGGGAGATGGGTATGGGGAGTTGGAAGTCGGGAGTAAAAGATTGATTTAAGTTTACATATTTATAAAAAAGCGTAAACCTTCTTATGTTGCGCTTATTGGCTTGATTTTGGTATTTATTAACAGAAAGTATTTGTACTGAAGGTAAATGATAAAAAAAAAGCCTGTTGGCTAAACAGGCTTTTAAAAATTCGTAATTAAAATTATCGTTGAATTGTAACTTTCTGAGTGTAATTAAGATTCTTGCCTTCCAAAACAAGGAAATACATGCCTTCAGCAAATTTACCAACATTGATACTATGATTTAGTTTGCCGGAGGTACTGATTGTCTGGTTATAAACTACAGTTCCCAACGAATTCATAAGTTTCAGCGTTAGCATATCCGATGTTCCGGTATTCAAGGATACATTCATACTTGCAGATGCAGGGTTTGGATAAACACTTACTGGCTGAGCAGTTTCCTTTTCATCCACTCCTACGCACGAAGTGCAAAGAATATCCATGTATTCGGTCCATGCGCCTAAACCGCAATCATTAGTACCTCTAACCCTGAGGCTTGCGGTTCCGTACCAGTTATTAGCCCATGTTATGGTACAGGTAGCACCATTGTTGGCAA
>CAZBZA010000650.1:0-2312 GCA_964495865.1 uncultured Lentimicrobiaceae bacterium | reverse complement strand
CACATTCTAAATTACGCATTCGGGTCTATCCGCAAGGCTATATAGTAAAACAGCCAGGGAGTATATCGCTTAAAGTATGCCATGAGTAATTCTTTTCTTCCTACGAGTATTTGTTTTTTATTGCTTTTAACTGCTTTATCAATTTTGGCGGCGCAGTATTCAACACTTACACCGTTTGCCTGGCCTTTATCCATCTGTCCGTGTTTTTCGCCGGTGGCCGTAAGCGCTCCAAACGAGAAATTGGTTTTTACCCTTCCCGGGCAAACCATCAATACGTTCACCTTGTCCTTGTGATGCTCAAGCCGGAGTGTTTCGAAATATCCGTGTAAAGCGTGCTTGGCCGCGCAGTACAACGATCGCTGCGGGAATCCGAACAAACCTGACAAGCTGCTCATAACTACAATAGTTCCTCCGCCGGTTTTTACCATGAACGGCAAAATGTGTCGCGTAACATTAACATGCCCCCAGAAATCGGTATCCATGATGCGATGTGAAACTTCGGGTGGAGTGTCGATTATTAACGATCGTTGCCCGATGCCTCCCACATTGGCAAGGATATCAATTTTCGGGACCAGCGTTTGAACTTTTTTTGCCGCTTCGCTAATTTCTTCTTCTTTCGTGAGATCAAAAGGGATGCTATGCACTATGGCTCCTTTTTTTTCGCATTTACCAGCTACAGGTTCGAGTTGTTCTTTTGTAAGTCCCGAAAGAATCAGGGTTGTTCCGGCAGAAGCCCAATGCATAGCCATAGCTTCGCCGATTCCTGATGATGCTCCTGTGATCCAGATGTTTCGGGATGTGATGGGGTTTTGTGATTGTAAATTTGAAGGTTTCAAGTTGAATGGTTTCAGGTGTTTTTGTTTTTATTCCTGGCCATTACTTCCGAAGTTTCAGAATATGAAACCTGAAACGCTGAAACCAGAAACACTATTGATTTAAGGCGTTTTCTCTTTCCTGCTCTTTTCCAGTGCTTCTTCCCGTTTCAGAATCACATTTGTAATTTCATCAATTAAAAGGAATTTGGTCAGAATTTTTTTCTCTTCGTCCAGCAGATACATAATTGGGGTACTGCGGATATCGTAAGCAGTATGGTAATTGCCGCTCAGGCTTAGATGCCCGTTGACATTTATCCATTTCATATCGTTTTTCCTGATATAATTTTTCCATTTTACCATGGAAGTATCGGTACTTACACCAAAAATTTCGAGTTCGTATTTTTTATGAAAATCTTCATAAAGTTTCAGCACTTTAGGCATTTCCTGGCTGCAGTGACCGCAGTTGCTTTCCCAAAAGAAAACTAATGTATATCTGGCCTTGGTTGCGATAAGTGAATGAGCTACATTCATGGTATCGAGCAGGATAAGATTGGGCGCAGGTTTGCCTAACAACAGTGGCTCCAGTGTATTAACCCGTTTCAGGATATTATCCTTAACTTCAGGATATTGCCAGGCAACTTTTCCCGACTCAAGGTATTTTCGAACAATATAAACAAACAACGCATCATGCCCCATTACCTGCGAAGTTTCGTATTTCAGCGAAAGAAACCATGCCATATAGGTTTGCATTTCTTTATTTACAGCCGCCAGGTTCATAACACGATCAATATCACTTTCCAGCGAATCACGAACTGGAACAACCAGTTTATCGAAATAAAAATCTACTTTTTGTGCAAAAACCGGGGTATATATTAACCTGTGATCGCTGAAAGTAAAATTATCAAAATAATGTGCTTTGTATGTCGGGTAAATTTTTGACGAATCTATAACTCCCTCAGGCGAAGTGATGTATTGAAGGTATTCGGGTTCGTTACTGGCTTTTACAAAATTAGCCGAAAGAAAAGTTGGGTTTGAAGTAAAGAAATTTTTAATGTACGCTTTGGCTTCCTTGTCAATAGTTTCTATCTGAGCTTTTACCAAATCCATTGAATCCGTTCGCTTTGGATTTGCCCTGATCCATTTGTTAAGAGGTTCAATCTCAACTTGTTTGCTTCCGAGGTACTTTATGTAAGCATAAAAAGCTTTGTTATCTTCCGAACCTTTAACCTGCATTGTATTTACTACATTGGACGGATCGCAACTAAATTCAATGTGCTGGTTATCAGTAAGAAAAAAGTCAAAATACTTGCTTTTATTTTGACCGGCAAGGATATACATTCCGTCCTTTAGTTTTTCAGGGCCTTCAAAAACAAAAAAACCCTGTTTGTTCAGGTAAGCTGTATCGTCGAGGTACTGTTTGGTTCCGTAATAATGTGCAAGCAACAAAGCGGTGTCTGCACTTCCCGTTAGCTTAACCGTAACCTTATAGCCTTTTTC
>CAZBZA010000649.1:0-2312 GCA_964495865.1 uncultured Lentimicrobiaceae bacterium | reverse complement strand
AAAATGATTTCATCGCTGCTGCTCATTCGTAATGCGTGTCGGTACAATTTTGCTACGTATAAAAAAAACGGCTTTTAGTGACTCATAGTATGTAAAAGTTCTATATTTGACAATCGTTAGATCATATCCTTTAAAGAATATCTGATGTTGTACCGTTGTTAAATTCTAATAATTGAATATGCGGAAATTTACCTTATCGTTCTTACTAACCTTCGGGTTTATATCCATTTTTGCTCAGGTATCTTCACACATGCTATGGCAAAAATGTTACGGCGGTGCGCAAGCTGATTTTGCTCAGTGTATATCCCCGACTTCCGATAACGGCTTTATTATTACCGGTCATACTTCATCTGTAAATGGTGATGTAACCGTAAACCATGGGGAAGCTGATTTCTGGGTAGTAAAAACGAATGAATCGGGCGAAATTCAATGGCAAAAATCGTATGGAGGATCAGCATATGATATTGCTCACAGTGGCATACAAACAAATGATGGAGGTTATATTTTCGCAGGCTATACATATTCCAATGATGGAGATGTTACCGGAAATCACGGAGATAGTGATTGCTGGATTGTAAAAACTGACGAATCAGGAGAAATTGAATGGAAGAAATGTTATGGAGGATTAAACCTCGAATCAGCCTCCTCAATTATACAAACAGCCGATGGCGGATACATTATTGCAGCCACATGTTCATCAAATAATGGCGACGTCACTACACTTCTTGGTCATCACGATATGTGGATAGTTAAAATAGATGCCTCTGGAACTATTCAATGGCAACATAGCTATGGCGGAAATGGTTGGGATTATGCCTTATGTATAAAACAAACTGTTGATGGCGGATACATATTTACAGGCTCCACTATGTCCGATAATGGAGATGTTACTGTTAATTATGGCAAGTTTGATGTTTGGGTCGTAAAAATAAATCAAACAGGTACACTGGAATGGCAGAAATCCTATGGCGGGTCCCAGGATGATTATGGAACAAGCATCTGTAAGACTTCTGATGGCGGATATGTATTAGCCGCAACTTCGGAATCCAATGATTACGATCTGAAGAAAAACAATGGATTCGAGGATTTTTGGCTGGTACGCATAACTTCAACGGGTGAAATTTTATGGCAGAAGAGCTATGGCGGTACTTATGAAGACCGGACTACAGATGTAATTCAAACCAATGATGGAGGTTACCTTATTTCGGGTCAAACCTTTTCGTATGACAAGGATATTACCGGAAGTAACGGTGCCAGCGATGCCTGGTTGGTTAAAACTGATAGCTCAGGGAATATACAGTGGGAAAGAGCTATGGGAGGGAGTTCGCAGGAATCCATGGAAAGCGTTATTCAAACTGCTGACGGGGTATTTGTTACGGCTGGTTTTACGGCATCAAACAATGGTAATGTAACCGGCTTCAAGGGTGCAACTGATTTATGGCTTGTCAGGCTTTGTACTATCGAAGCATTGGCTTTGTCGGTTAACGATCCTGAATACTGTGTTTCGGCAGAAATATCGGCAACGCCGGGATTTGATCACTATTTATGGAATACCGGAGATACAACCCAATCGATTCTCGTGTTTTCAGGTGGATATTATAATGTAGTGGCGGCATCAGGTTCCTCCGAATGCGAATCAGTCGCAGAGATCATGATTCCTCAAATGGAGGGCGTTTTTAATTATGAGGGAATCTGCATGGTTACAGTTGATGAATTATCTGGTAAAAATATGATTCAGGTACACAAAACTATCAATGTGGGTACTGATTCAATATTGATTTTCAGGGCTGACAGTTTAAATGGGCAGTATCGCATATCAGGATCAATTGCGTTTGATGCACTCAACGTTTTTGTTGATGAATATGCGCTTCCGGACGAACATACATACTGCTATAAAATAGCATGTAAAAATTATGAATGCATAAGTGATTTGAGTGAACCTCACCATGCGATTTTTCTTGCTGCTGAATACGATTCATCGAATAGTAAGCAGGTAAAACTGACCTGGACTAACTACTTTGGTGCGGGGCATAATGAGATACAGGTTTTCAGAAGCAATGCCGGCGGAGAATTTGAGTTTATTTCAAATGTAGATGCTAACACGGATACTTACACTGACTTAAGCGCAGCATCAGGAACCAATAGTTATGTGTTACGGGTACCTTTTGCAACCGCCTGTGCGTCTGCAAAAACTGACTTCGCCTATTCGTCGTCAAATGTTGTACATGCAGGAACCTACGGAATGAATGAATATGCGACAAAACAGATTTCAATTTATCCAAACCCTGCCAGCAATGAACTGAATGTTGAAA
>CAZBZA010000648.1:0-2320 GCA_964495865.1 uncultured Lentimicrobiaceae bacterium | reverse complement strand
TTTTATTTATCACCCAACACGTTGAACCACCAGTTTTGATTTCCTGATTTTACATGTTCTTTATGAACTATCTTTTCTACTTCAGCAACAATTGCTGGATTGCTGCCTGCCACGTCTGATGTTTCCCCCGGATCCGTTTCCAGGTTGTAGAGTTCCCAGCTTGTGTTCCCTTTATGCATGTTTTTACGTAAGGCTTTCCATTTACCCATTACAACGGCCTGCTGCCCGCCGTATTCAGGAAATTCCCAATAAAGGTACTTATGCTTTTCCTGCTTCAGACCTTTCAATTCTGGTAAAAAACTGATGCCATCTATACCGTCCGGAATTTGAATATCAGTAATTTTGCAAAATGTAGGCATCATATCCTGAAACGCAGACTGATGCGTTGAAACCCGCCCGGGCTTTATAATTGCAGGCCAGCTGGCAATAAATGGCACCCGTATACCGCCTTCGTTCAGAAAACCTTTACCATATCCATATTCACTTTTAAACGGTCCTCCGCTGTTAAACCAGGGCGAATCCGTTCCTCCCGCGAAAGTCGGACCATTATCGCTTGTAAAAACAATAAGCGTATTTTCATAAATTCCCAGCTCTTTGAGCTGCATTATTAAAAGCCCAAGCTGTTCGTCGAGATACGAAATCATGGCAGCGTAGGTTGCATGAGGGTATCGGGCCGGAAAATATCCGCTGCTTCCGTCATACGGTTTTTCGTCACCGAACTTTTTTACATAATAATCGATCCATCGCTGCGGTGCCTGCAAAGCGGTATGAGGAATGGGAGTTGCCCAAAAAAGAAAAAACGGCTGTTGACGGTTTTCTTTTACAAACCCTGTTATTTCGCTGAACATCAGATCAGGAGCATACTGGTTAAGGGTAAAGGCTTTGTAGCTATCAGGATTATATAAATCTGCGTTTTCGGGCAGTTTTGAATGGGGAGCAACGGTATCGTTATTGAGAAAAACCCTTTTATCATTTTTATACAAATGCACCGGATAATAAGTATGAGCCTGGCGCTGACAGTTGTACCCGTAAAAGAAATCAAATCCCATCGCTAACGGTGTGCTCTGAGTATGAGGTGCGCCAAGTCCCCATTTGCCAACGAGGCCGGTTTTATACCCTGCATTTTGCAATAAATGAGCGATGGTTTGGGTTCCGTTAGCCAAAGGCCGTTGCCCTTCGAGAGTGGAATCGGCGATCATAGCTTTGTAATCCCACACATTGCCACGATCGGCCCATTCGTCGTTTCCGCGAACCTGTGCATGGCCGCTGTGCCTGCCGGTTAATAAAATACAACGAGCCGGAGCGCATACAGGAGCGCCGGTATAATGCTGCGTGAAACGAATTCCTTCGTTTGCCAGTTTATCAATATTAGGGGTTTCGATTTTCTGCTGGCCATAAACGCCGATATCACCAAAACCCAGGTCATCGGCCAGTATGTAAATTATATTAGGTTTTCGGGATTGCTGCGCCTGGGTTCTAAAAATAAAAACTGATACTAAAATCAGGATTAAGGTAAAGAATTTAAAAGTGGGTAAACTAAATCTATTACGTTGCATGTCAAATCTCTCTCGTTAAAAACCAGTCAAAATTACAATGCGGCTGACACTATGACAAGTGCGGGACTAAATTGTTGCTTAACTGTCAGCCAGCACAAATGCATGTAGTGATTCCAAATGTTTCAACAAACAAGCAAAACCCGCATTTGCTATAGTGTTTGTAGTGTGTAGTGCTTTATTCATTCAACTCTATTGATTTTATATGCCTTGTCGTTTATATAAACTTCATTTTTTTCGAATGAAATTTTTGTCAAAGTATTAACATTCACTCGGGTGTCAATTATTTTTCTACTTTCTGTCCAGACAAAAATAATTGGTTCCTCAAATAATATTTTGAGTGGTTTCCCATTGCTATTGCTCAATAATCCTTGTTGTTCATTGTACGTATAGAAAATATTCTTTGGGTTCTCCTTTGCTTGGTCATTTGGTCTGTTTAATAGATAAATAGTGTCTTGAACAATTTCTACATTAAGCATTTCAGTAAAAAGAACAGGAACTCCTGAACCGTTTATTTGTATAATTGCTTGTTTCTGCCCGCTGTCAGATTTTAAAAATACTATTGATTCACCAGCAAACCCAGTTTCATCAAACCAGGTTTTGTTTTCAAGTTTTTTAAATATTTTGTCTTGAGCGCATAAGTCAAAATTTAGAATCGATAAAAATCCAATGATTAGCAGAATAAGTCTCATATGGTATATTTTTAAGATTTTGTCCTCGGTTTGGATTTCCAAGCATTACACACAATGGTTACATAATATCCGCTA
>CAZBZA010000647.1:0-2325 GCA_964495865.1 uncultured Lentimicrobiaceae bacterium | reverse complement strand
TCAAGGATCATATCATTCATCGGAATAGCTAGGCGTCGGATAGTTTGCCTGTTTTTAAAGAAATCTATCATCCCTTCGAGGAACAATACAAAACCTTTGGCGCCGGCATCAACCACATTTGCTCTTGCAAGTACTTCCATCTGTCGGGTAGTATCGGCAAGCGAATCTTTAGCTACCTGAAAAGCTTTTATCAGCAGCTCCACAAAGTCTTCAATCAACTCTTTCATGGAATTGATAAACTCAGCCCATTCGCGGATTACCGAAATCATAGTGCCTTCCACAGGATTGGCAATGGCTTCGTAAGCGTAAGTTACAGCTTTGGTAATGGAACGCGAAAAATTCTCAACAGTCAGGTTTTCTTCATTTTCTATTTCGTTGCCAAAACCATAAAGGAATTGGGCAAAAATGATTCCTGAATTACCCCTGGCACCAACCAATGCTGCGTCAGCAAGAGCTGTAGCAGCCATTTTAACATTATTGGTAGGTATTGGGCTATCGACGATTGAACGCATGGTGCTCGCCAGGTTTGTTCCCGTATCGGCGTCAGCCACAGGAAAAACATTGATTTTATTAAGTAAGCCCTGGTTTTCGAAAATGCGTTGAGCTCCGGCCAGAAAGGCATAATAGAAACTTCTGCCATCGAGCAATTTAACAAGCGGGATTGAATTTTCCAATGGAGGGATAGCTTTGTTTTTACTATTGTTCCCGTGAAAATGAGTTATTCATCGGGTTGTATAGTTTACAAAATTAATGTTTTTTTAAATATGTCATAACTTTTATATGTAGCATAATCATATTTTTTGTTAAAAGTTATCAACGTATAAAGAGACTTTACCAAAAAATAAAAGTAAACGACACTTAATCAGATGTTTGTGGCGTTGCTCTATTTGATCCTGGTAAAGGATGAAAAATCTTTTGCATCAATTTTTGCATTCAGTTCAGTTTCTATTTGTTTAAAAGCCGATCGTGATCCGCATGAGTACATCACGCTCAGAGGTTGTTTGTCAATAATCATTTTTAAAAGTTCATCGGGAGTGGGAGTTGCAGGGAGTTTTGAATATTCTTCATATGTGAGCCTTAAAAAAGCCACATTTGCAGAAATGCCTCTGTTGTCGAGCAAAAAACCATCGTTAAGCAAGGTAGGGTAGGCAAGTTCCCCGTTAAAAAAAACATCTTTAATATCAGGGTAAGATGCAATGCTCTTTTTATCATCACTTAAGTTGACCGGAACCAGTTTCGAATAGTCCTTTGTTGTTTTATAAATGATAACTTTTGGGCCGGGAATTCCAACCCCGGTAATGGGTTGAGCGGTTTCTGCTTTTTTGGCAGTACAGCAGGATGCAAGTATGCCACCTATAATAATTAACGATGTAAGTAAGCTTATCTGTTTCATAAGAGATTGTTAATTTTAAACAAATTTAGGATTTTAATGTTATTAAACTCTTCTTGTATGACGAATATTTAATATTTTTGTGACCAGATAATCAACTGGCACGAAAATTGCAAATTGCAGATTACCAAAAAACGGTTCCAGGTATTGTCCTGTAAAAATGTAAATATATTTACTAAACAAATAAAATCTAAAGAAAATGAAAAAAGTACTTGTTACTTTAGGAATTGCAATGGTTATGGCTGTTTCAGCTTTTGCTCAGAATGCAACTCCTCAGCCAGCAGCTAATCAGAACGCTCCGGTAATCACATTTGAAAAGACAACCCATGATTATGGCACAGTTACCAAAGGCGGTGATGGCACCTGTGAGTTTAAATTCAAAAACACCGGTATTGAGCCACTTATTCTTTCAAATGTATCATCTTCATGTGGATGCACTGTTCCTGAATGGCCCCGTGAACCTATTTTAAGAGGAAAATCGGCTTCAATTAAAGTAAAATACGATACCAACCGTAATGGTCCGATAAACAAAACTGTAACCGTGATGTCCAATGGTACAGTGGCTTCTATTCAACTCCGGATTATTGGTAATGTTGTTGAAGCTTCCACCGGAGCACAGATGCCACAGAACAATCTGAATAAAAGTGCTGCCCCGGTTGCAAAATAGTGTTTTAAAAAGCTTCAGAAAAGGCTGTCTGTTTCAGACGGCCTTTTTTTATGCAGAGAAATGAACATTGAATGTCCAATATTGAATATAGATTATTGAACCTTGAACTTGAACTTGACCAGAAACCAGAAACCAGAAACCCTTTAATCCCTAATCCCTAAACCCCAAACCCTATTTTTAAATCCCTGTTGTTAATAAATTATTGTACAAGAAATGGATAAAGCAGGTCGAAAAATCGCTATTTTTGGCCCTTATGGAGGAGAATGAA
>CAZBZA010000646.1:0-2325 GCA_964495865.1 uncultured Lentimicrobiaceae bacterium | reverse complement strand
TGTTTCGTATAACTTCCTAATTTTGAAATGTGAAGAAAAGAACATTTTTAATTATTGTAACTATTACTGGAATTGCTCTTGCCGGCATCATCCTGATCCAGTTCTATTGGATCAGGAATGCAATACTATTGCATGGCGAACAATTTGACAACCGGGTTAAACTCGCCCTTAAAGGTGCTGTAAACCAGATGTATGAATGTAAATCGGACACTTGCACTGACGGGTTATTTTGCAAGGAAGCATGCATCAACAAGCAAAGCACTGTAGTTGACGGTCTTAATATCACAGTGCTTAAATCAATGATCAAAACCGAATTCGACGAAGTAGGGCTACATGGGCCATACACCTTTGGTATTTACAATCCGGGAACTACAGCTATTTCATACATTTCAAAAAAAGGACATGAATCCGAATTAATACAGTCGAAACATACCGCATCGTTATCATGCATATACAAAGACAACTCAATGGTGCTAAGCGCATGGTTTCCTGACGAAAGGAACCTGGCACTGCAAAGCATTTTCTGGTGGCTGGTTTTATGCTTTATATTACTTACTTTGCTTGTTCTTGGATTTATCTTTAATATCTATTCGTTTCTGCGGCAGAAGAAAATTTCGGAAATGAAAAGCGATTTCGTGAACAATATTACACACGAGTTTAAAACACCGATTGCCACTATTTCATTAGCCAGTGAAATGCTTTTGAAGCCTTCAGTACTCGCCAGCGAAAGTAAAGCGCGTAAATATGCAGGCATTATTTACGACGAAAACATTCGGCTTAAAAACCAGGTTGAACAGGTTTTACAATTAGCAGTGCTCGATCGCGGAACTTACCGGCTTAAATATGAGCCTTTCGACCTGCATCAACTTATCGAAAAAATTTCGGGGAATTTCCAGCTTCTGGTTAAGGAACGAAAAGGTTCGGTAAAACTTAATCTCGATGCCAAAAATCACAGAGTTTATGCTGATACAATGCACGTCGAAAATATAATTACCAACCTTTTGGATAATGCAAACAAGTATTCGCCCGAAATACCCGAAATAACCCTGAGTACTTTTAACCGCAACGATCATATTGTTATTGCGGTGGAGGATAAAGGCATTGGAATAAATGTTGAAAACCAGAAGCACATTTTTCGTAAAATGTTCCGGGTACATACCGGCAACCTGCACGATGTTAAAGGCTTCGGACTGGGGCTTTATTATGTTAAAAGCCTGGTTGAAGCACATAGCGGTGCAATAAATTTACACAGTGAACCAGGGAAAGGAAGCCGCTTTGAAATTTCGCTGCCACTGGATTTCCTGAATTATGTTTCAAAAAATCAAAAGTCCCATGAAAGCTAAAATATTATTGGTTGAAGATGATATTAATTTAGGTGACGTACTCTGCGATTACCTTGAACTTCAGGAATATGAAGTTACCAGGGCCATGGACGGCGTTGAAGGATTAGAGGCTTTTAAACAGAACTCCTTCGACTTGCTTATTCTCGATGTTATGTTGCCTCGAAAGGACGGGTTTAAACTCGCTGCCGAAATCCGTGAAATAAACAAACAAATACCCGTAATATTTCTTACAGCCCGCGGGCAGATGGAAGACCGCGTTACCGGATTTAAAACAGGCTGCGACGATTATATCTCGAAGCCTTTCGTAAGCGAAGAACTTGAGCTCCGCATTGGTGCCATTTTACGCAGATGCCGGCAGGGAGACGCAAACGGACATCCTGAAGATAACTTTTCGCAGGGAATTTATACCCTGGGGAAATACACATTCGATTCGTCAAACCACGAATTGCGTATCAGCGACAAGCGTATCAGCCTAACCACTAAAGAAGTTGAGCTCCTGAGAGTATTGTACAGCCATAAAAATCAGCTTATTACACGCGAAAAAACGCTTAAAACCGTTTGGGGCAGCGACAACTATTTTATTGGCCGCAGCATGGATGTTTTTATTACTAAACTCCGCAAATACCTCAAGGACGATCCGGATATTTCTATTGTAAATGTGCACGGTACTGGTTTCAGACTTGAGGTAAAAGAATAATTGTCTGTGTCTGGTCGCTATTTACAACAGTATTTATTATAGAAAAAGCATCTGAATAATGACAATAGAACAACTGCAGAAAACTGTCGATCAATGGATTAAAACAACAGGCGTAAGGTATTTTAACGAATTGACCAACACTGCCATTTTGATGGAAGAAGTTGGCGAGGTTGCCCGGATTATGGCTCGCCGGTATGGCGAACAAAGCGAGAAAGAATCAGATAAACAGGCCGACCTGGCTGATGAAATGGCTGATGTACTTTTTGTACTTGTTTGCCTTGCCAA
>CAZBZA010000645.1:0-2327 GCA_964495865.1 uncultured Lentimicrobiaceae bacterium | reverse complement strand
AAGGAAGCGCATCTGAGGTTTATCGAAACAACTAAAATTGGAGTCAGCCTGGGGTGGTTTGTTTTCTGGTCGCCCTCGGGAAACCGATTTTCTTACTATACGAATGATTGCCGTATGCACGAATACGGCCATTCGAAGCAATCGGTACTGCTCGGACCTCTATACCTGATAGTAGTGGGCTTGCCTTCCATTTCGCGCGTTATATACAGCCGTTGGTATTTTAAAAAGTATGGGAAGCGCTGGAAAAAATATTTTGATGGTTTCCCCGAAAACTGGGCCGATAAACTTGGAGGGGTGCAAATCAGAAAAGATTTTTAAACAAAAAAAGCTATCCTCAACAGATAGCTTTTTTTGAATATTCTCAATAAGGAAATCCCTATTTATCTTCGGTTTCGAACCCGAATTTCCAGAGTAATGCGGCAACAATTGCTCCTAATATGGGTGCAACAAAGAAAAGCCATAATTGTGAAAGAGCCATTCCGCCGGCAAAAACTGCCGGTCCAAAACTCCTTGCAGGATTCACTGAAGTACCTGTAACAGGAATTACAACAAGGTGTATCAACATAAGCGTAACACCAATTGCAAGGCCGGCCATGGTGCTGTTTCCGAACTTTGAGGTTACAGCAAGTATTACAAAAAGAAAAATGCAGGTAAATACTGCTTCAGCAATAAATGCACTTGTCATGCTGTAATTTCCCAGATATCCTTCGCCATATCCGTTGGAGCCCAGCCCCCATTCGGACATAGCCCAGCCATTCTGACCACTGGCAATAAGATAAAGAACGCCGGCGCCTATTGTGGCACCAATCAACTGCGAAACAATGTAGCCGCCAGCATCTTTTACTGACATCCTGCCTGCTACCAATACTCCTACAGTTACTGCAGGATTGATATGACAACCTGAAATTCCACCAATGGCATAAGCCATGGCTACCACGGCAAATCCAAATGCAATTGAAATTCCTAATAAACCTGCTCCGCTGGGGCCAACCTGAGCATTGCCCGAAATAACAGCAGCGCCGCAACCAAATAGCACAAGACTGAAGGTTCCGATTAATTCAGCTAGATATTTTTTCATATAAAAGTGGTTTTAGTGTAATACAAATATAAATAAATAATTATGTTGAACAACCGAATATTTCTTTAATAAACTAAATATAAGGTTAATACCACCATCTAAAAAAGTTTATAAAAAGCCCGAAAAGGCAGGAACAATTCAAAATAAACCTGATGTTTTTATTGATTAAACAGGAGTAATCCTTACAAAAGAAAAAATCATTCCATTCGATTATGGAATGATTTTCTCAATAGTATCAACATCAAAACTGAAACCAAATATGATTTCAGGAAGAAGCGAATTTCTTAACCAACTCTTTTAATTCATTCAGCTGATCCTGATTTAATCCTTCGGGAATAAATCCTGCGCCACGACACATGAAATAAATTTTTGCCGATTTACATATAATATCAATGTTATCGAACGTATCGAGAACACTTTCGCCGATAGCAAAAACACCGTGCTTTTCCCACAGAACGATATCGTGATGTTGCAGATTTTTGATTGTTTCCCTTGCGATATCCTCGCTTCCGGGTAACGTATAAGGAACAAAACCCAGGCCTTTAGGAACAAACACCATTGTTTCGGGATGCATGCCCCATAAAAGGTTGTTCAAAGCCTCGGCACTCTTGAATTCCGGGTTATGGGTAAGAGCAACCAGCTCATTGGCATGCGTGTGAATTATTACTTTCTCTTTACTGCCCCGCTGAGCGATAAGCTGATGAATACCAAGGTGTGTAGGCAATTCAGACGTTGGCCTGAACTCGTAGGTGTCCGATTTAAACCTCGAAATCATAGTGTACGAAGCACCATCACCCGCAATGCGGATAATAATGGCATTTTTCATCGGGGCACGGGCCAGGTCGCGCATCCGCTTGCCGGTGCCGGTAACAAAAAAGTATTTCCCGGCTAATTCGATATAAGGCGTTACAAGCTTAAAAACCGGGTATCCCGAAAGATCTCCAAATACATCTTCGGTGATCAGATCGTCAACATTTACCGAAATATTTCCTGCATTTCGCTCGGCCCATCCGTTCTGCCATAAGTATTGAGCTATTTCTGCTACCTGCAGAATCCTTTTTTCAAGCTCAGGATTTTGTTTGAGTATTTCAATCATAGTGCTTTTTTTTCAACTTAATAAATTCCAAGGTGCGAAGACCAAATTCCAAGTGCCAAATTCCAAAGACCAAATCCCAAAGTCCTTTGATCAAATCGTACTTTCTACATCATACATTCCACATCCAACATCCCACATTATACATCCCACATT
>CAZBZA010000644.1:0-2328 GCA_964495865.1 uncultured Lentimicrobiaceae bacterium | reverse complement strand
CTGGAGAGGTGGCCGAGTTGGTCGATGGCGCACGCCTGGAAAGTGTGTATACGCCAAAAGCGTATCATGGGTTCGAATCCCATCCTCTCCGCACTTTAAATTTCACAAATTAAAAGATCAAATCACTAAAAAAAATCAAAAATCAATACTGTGACACTATGAAAAAAGTAATTGCCTTCTTGTCAATAGCTTTAATGCTATCAATCGGTTTGTCGAATTTTGCATTCGCGCAGGATCAACCAGCAGCTACCGATACTGCTGCCCAGGTTGATGAAGCTGCTGCCCCGGTTACCGAAAATACCGAAGTAGCTGCTGAAACATCCGAATCATTCCACCAGGTGCTGAAGAAAAAATTTATTGATGGCGGCGCTGAATGGATGTTCCCAATTCTTATCTGCCTTATTATTGGTTTAGGTCTGAGTATTGAGCGTATCATTTATCTGAACCTGTCAACTACCAATACTACCAAGTTGCTCAATAAAGTTGAAAGCGAACTGCAAGCCAATGGTATCAGTGCGGCAAAAGAAGTTTGTAAAAACACCCGCGGCCCTGTTGCTTCTATTTTTTATCAGGGGCTCGATCGTTACAACGAAGGTATTGATATCGTTGAGAAATCAGTTATTTCCTATGGCGGTGTTATGATGGCCCGTCTCGAAACTAACCTTTCGTGGATCACTTTATTCATCGCTCTGGCTCCTATGCTCGGGTTCCTTGGTACAGTTGTAGGTATGGTTCAGGCTTTTGATTCAATCGAAGCTGCCGGTGATATTTCACCAACCGTTGTTGCAGGTGGTATGAAGGTTGCTCTTCTCACTACTGTATTTGGTCTTATTGTCGCAATCATTCTTCAGGTTATTTATAACTACCTGGTGTCGAAAGTTGAATCACTTGTAAATAACATGGAAGATTCAACCATCAGCTTCATGGATATCCTGGTTAAAAACAAAAATGCTAAAAACTAATACTTATGGATAGCTTCATCAATATTGGGCTATACATAGCATATTTTGCGCTGTTTATAGCTGTAGGTTCCCTTGTCCTTTTTCCGATAGTTACCCTTGTTCAGGGGAATATCAAAAATGCCAAGGGTGCTCTTGTAGGAGTTGCAGCTCTTGCCGCTGTTATTCTTTTGTCGTATATTATTTCACCTGCCGATCAGGGGTTATACTATACCAAAATGAATGTATCGGCCGGAACTTCTAAACTCATTGGAGCCGGTCTTATTTCAACATACATAATTTTAGCCGGCCTTGTACTCATTACAGTCTACACTTCGGTTATCAAGTGGTTTAAATAAACCATAAAATAATAATTGATATGGCAAGAATAAGTCCTGAATTAAATACAGGGTCAATGGCGGACATATCGTTTCTGCTTCTTACCTTCTTTCTGTTGACATCATCAATCGATACAGATCAGGGTATTACCAGAAGACTACCGCCACCACTCGATCCTTTGAACCCGCCGCCCGACATCGATATTAAAGATCGTAATGTTCTTAAAGTCCTTGTAAGTAAAAGCAATGCTTTGCTGGTTCAAGGTAAGTTTATCGATATCCGCGACCTGAAAGAAACTGCCAAAGTATTTCTTTTAAATCCAAAAAACAGTGACGACCTTCCGGAAATGGAAGAAAAGGAAATTGCTGGCCTTGGTAAAGTTAAAGTCTCAAAAGGTGTCATCTCACTGAAAAACGACAGAGGTACTTCGTACGAAACTTATATCAATGTTCAAAATGAGCTTGCTGCTGCAATCAGCGAACTTCGTAACGATTTATCAAAGCAGAAATTCGGTGTTAAATATTCTGATCTCACTAACCGGACTCAAAGCGATGCTATTTCAAAAGCTATTCCTGTAGCAATATCAGAAGCTGAACCCGAAAATATAGGAGGAAAATAGTATGGCACGTTTCAAAAAAGCAGGCGGACGAAAAATTCCCGGAATAAATACCGGCTCCATGTCGGATATTATCTTCATGTTTCTGTTCTTCTTTATGGTAATTACTACTATTCGTGAAGTTACCCTTCTGGTGAAACTTAAACCGCCACAGGCTACAGAAATACAAAAACTCGAAAAGAAAGCACTGGTAAGTTTTATTTATATTGGCCAGCCGGTTCAATCAAAATATGGCAACGAGTCGCGTATTCAGCTCAATAATTCATTCTCTTCTGTAAGTGATATACAGGCTTTTGTAGCAGCCGAGCGCCAGTCGCGCAATGAGGCTGACCGTAAAATGCTCACCACGTCACTCAAAGTGGATGGCGAAACAAAAATGGGTGTAGTTACCGATGTAAAACAGGAGCTTCGTAAAGCCAGTGCATTTAAAATTAA
>CAZBZA010000643.1:0-2329 GCA_964495865.1 uncultured Lentimicrobiaceae bacterium | reverse complement strand
GTTAATAATTTGGTTCAGAAGTCCCCGTATAAAAGCGGGGATTTTTGTTTTCTATTTTTCGCTATCGCTAATCTGAACCACAAAAGTTAACCGGTGAAAAGGCGTGAATCCCTTATTCAATATAGCCTTCCGATGCTCAAGTGTAGGATACCCTTTATTTCGGTCCCATCCGTATTGGGGATGCATATCGTTTAATTTCAACATATAATCATCGCGATAGGTCTTTGCCAGAACTGAGGCTGCGGCAATGGAAAGAAATATCCCATCTCCTTTCACAACACATTGATGATCAATATTTTTATATGATTTAAAACGATTACCGTCAACCAAAATCAGTTCCGGCCTTAGCAAAAGTTTATCGAGGGCCAGATGCATCGCTTTAATTGAAGCTTTTAAAATATTGATGCTGTCAATTTCCTGGTTATCAACCATTGCAACCGCCCAGGCCAGTGCATCATTTTCTATAACAGGCCGCAAAGTGTTTCGCTGGTTAGCCGATATTTTTTTCGAATCATTTAACTGCTCGTTAAAATAGTCAAGCGGAAATATAACTGCTGCTGCAAAAACAGGCCCTGCCAGGCAACCGCGACCTGCCTCATCGCATCCGGCTTCGATCAGATGATCTGATAATGATGATCTTAACATAGCATTATGAGTATAAGGGGATCGGTAATCCGAACTTTTGACAAAGTATATAATCTGAATTTCGTGAATTATTCCACAGAAAATTTATCTTTTCAATGACCTTTTGAGTCTTAATTGCTTAGTGAACAAACCCGTATTAAGGCTCTTAAATTAAAATGACAAAATGACGGCATTTTTCAAGAACAAAGTACGATTGTTTAATCACGAACTTAGAGTGCATCATAAATCCGCAAACCAATAAGCAGCAGAAAATAACCGATAGCAAGGATTTCAAACCAAAACGTCCGTTTTTTCAGAACCAAGCTTCCTGTTAAGTAAAACGACATCGGGATCACAAAAATGTAATTCGCCGAAAGTATAGGCCAGCCAGCCAAAAGTATTCCTATAAGCGCAGTGAAGCTAAAGTTAAACATAACCCATACTCTGCGACGGATGGAAATAACTTTATCATTGATTGAATTTAGAACAGCCATCATTCCGACGATGATTATAAACGCTGAAGATGAAAGCCAGATGGTGGGTATTAAGGGGATTCTAGGAGGCAATATCAGGTTGAAAAGTGAAGTATAATACTGGTTAAAACCACCGGCCAGATCGTCATTCCAGAATAGCCAGCTTATATAATAAAGGAAAGGTAAACTAAAGCTTATAACAGAAATGGCATATTCGCGCCAGCTAGAAATACGGTAGGTGATAAATGTAAACCAGATCAGGAAAAGCAGGAAAGCCAGGGGAACATAAAAAAGTGAAGCGATGCCAATCGACAAACCTGCAGTAAACACCTGGTGATAAGCATCTTGCTGACCATACATCGACAAAATTGAATTCAACGCTATAATGCAGAATATGCCGGCAGGAAGCATAGCATGCATGGTCAGATAATCGGGATTCCAGCTGTAAGCCAGCAGGATAATAATTGCAGGCAAAAAATTACTTCTACCGAAAAAACCGTTCGACTGATAAATGTAAAACAATACAACCGACTGCAACACAATCAGAAATAGCCCAGTTGCTACCGTTAGTAGCTGGAAAGGCTGTAACCAGGATAAAAGCAGTGTAAAAAGCGGTCCGTCAGCAGGTGTGTGAACAGGAGGAATCGGATTTACGAAAGCAGGTATCCACAGCAAGGCCATAAATACAGCATACATCATAAACTGCAGTAATGTCCCTGACTTATAAACCCATCGTAGCATTTCCGAATGATTAAGTGTATGATTTACATCAGATCTTTACCAATATCTTTGCGGTAATATGATCCTTCGAAAGAAATCTTTTCTGCTGACTCAAGAGATCCGGTAACGGCTGTTTTTAGATCAAGAGCCATTGTAGTAACCGCAATAACCCGTCCGCCGGCAGAAACAATTTTATCATTTTCAGATGCTGTACCTGCATGAAAAATCATACTTTTTGTAACTACATCCAGCCCTGCAATCTTTTTCCCTTTGGTATAATCACCGGGATATCCGCCCGAAACAATCATTATACAAGCGGCGGTTCGCTCATCAATTTCAACATTTAGTTCTGAAAGCCTGCCTTCGACAGTAGCAAGGAATATTTCGAGCAAATCCGATTTGACCCGGGGTAAAACAGATTCAGTTTCGGGATCGCCCAGGCGAACATTATATTCAATAACAAATGGATCGCCTTTTACATTCATAAGTCCAAAAAACAGGAATCCCTGGTA
>CAZBZA010000642.1:0-2329 GCA_964495865.1 uncultured Lentimicrobiaceae bacterium | reverse complement strand
ATTTCACTTGGGTATGCATACCTGAAAGCTGACAAATCAAGTAACGAATATATGTCGAGGTATGTGCTTGATATTCTGCGTCATAAAGCAGATCTGATTCTTATTCATTCCATTTGGAGGGATTTCTCTGCCTCATGGGCAATTTCGTTTCAGGATCGCATAGGCGGATATATCAAATACAACAACGGTATTCCGGAAACACAGGAAACGCCCTACGATCCTTTTGTTCAGCTCGATTTTCAAGTGAATTACAAACGTCAGAACTTATTGATTTTTGCCGAAGCAACCAACTTGCTCAACCAGGTAAATGTTGATTATGGAAATGTTCCACAACCGGGTAGATGGGTGCGAATAGGAATAAAATATGATGTAGACCTGAAAAAGTTGAGGAAGAAATCCTGATTTTATAATCTATTCGGCCTAATCCTTGCATCAATATTCACAAATGCCGGCTTATCAGGCCACAAAATATGAAATCAGAAATATCGTTAAAATAATTTCCATTACTAACAGCGGTTAACGTATTTTTCTTAGGTTTGTAATAGTAAAACCAGAAACATTATTTAAAAAGATAAATCATTCATAGTATGGCAAATACAACTATTGACCCGAACATTTTAAAAAGAGCACAAGCGTGGCTCAGTGACAGCAATATTGACGAGGAAACGAAATCGCGCATCAACAGCATGATAGAGAATGATCCGGCTGAGCTGGCCGAGAGTTTTTATTGCGACCTTGAATTTGGCACAGGCGGACTCCGCGGTATCATGGGCGATGGCACTAACCGCATGAACAAATATACCGTTGGCATGGCCACCCAGGGACTTGCCAATTACCTGAAAAAGGTTTTTGCTGAGGAAAACGAAATCCGGATTGCGATTGCCTACGATTGCCGCAATAACAGCAGCTATTTTTCAAATATTGTTGCCGATGTACTTTCGGCCAATGGCATAGTTGTTTACCTTTTCAAAGAGTTGCGTCCAACTCCGGAACTCTCATTTGCAGTGCGTTACCTGCATTGTCACAGCGGAATCATGGTTACGGCTTCACATAATCCTAAGGAATATAACGGCTATAAAGTCTATTGGAATGACGGTGCTCAATTAGTGCCGCCACATGATAAAAATGTAATTACTGAAGTGCAGAAAATCGCATCCATCGGCGAAGTGAATTTCAAGGGTGACCCAATGAAAATCAATATGTTGGATGATACTATCGACAAAGAATTCCTTCGCATTTCGAAAACATATTCCCTTGCTCCCGAAGTAATTGCACCGGCTAAGAATATGAAAATCGTTTTCACGCCTTTACACGGAACTGGTATTACCCTGGTACCTCAGGGTCTCCGGAATTATGGTTTTGAAAACATTCATATTGTTGAAGAACAGGCTGTTCCGGATGGGAATTTCCCGACCGTAGTTTCTCCAAACCCAGAAGAAAAAGCAGCCTTGAAAATGGCTATGGAACTTGCTGAGAGAATTGATGCTGACCTGGTTTTGGCAAATGATCCTGACGCTGACCGCATTGGGGTTGGCGTTAAGGATACGGATGGAAATTACATTTTACTCAATGGAAACCAGACTGCAGCGCTGCTCACTTACTATCTTATAAAACAATGGGAAGCCAAAGGCAAGTTGAAAGGCAATGAATACATTGTTAAAACCATTGTGACTTCCGAACTTATCAGCGATATTGCAAAAGGTGCAGGCGTTGAGTATTTCGATGTGTTGACCGGTTTCAAATGGATAGCTGAGGTAATCCGAAACCTCGAAGGCACAAAAACGTTTATTGGCGGGGGCGAAGAAAGCTACGGTTTTATGATAGGCGATTTTGTTCGTGATAAAGATGCCGTTACCGCCTGTTGTATTTTTGCCGAATGTGCTGCATGGGCTGCAAGCAAAGGAAAAAGTCTTTACGAACTGCTGCTCGATATTTACCTCGAATACGGTTTATACAAGGAAAACCTCGTAAATGTGGTTAAAAAAGGCATGAGCGGTCAGGCCGAAATAAAAGCTATGATGGAAGGTTTCCGCGCTAATCCGCCTAAGGAAATTGCCGGATCGAAAGTGAAACTGATGAACGATTTTGAACTTCGCAAAGCTACTGACATATCAAGTGGAAAAATTACAGCTATCGAACTGCCGAAAAGCGATGTTCTGCAATTCTTCCTCGACGACGGCACCAAAATATCCATGCGCCCGTCAGGAACTGAGCCAAAAATAAAATTCTATTTCAGTGTAAGAGCTGATCTGAATTCAGTCGGCGATTTCAAAAAAACCGAAGCAAAACTCGATGGAAGAATTGAGGAAATTATTGTGGCGATGGGCCT
>CAZBZA010000641.1:0-2330 GCA_964495865.1 uncultured Lentimicrobiaceae bacterium | reverse complement strand
TACTTCTGAATTAACCTTCACCCAATGTAGTTCTTTCAGCTACATAATTTATCCCCCTTTAACTACACTAAAATAACTTAACAAACTACATATAAACTCAATATCTATACTTATTCTTGCATATAATCTATAAATAGCTCTGAATCAACTATATTTCAACTTAACACTTTTAAAAATGACGAGCCATTTAATGATTTTAAAGTGTATGGATTCATGCTAATTTCATAAAAATCAAATACATTGAATGAAATAAACAAGTTTCTCAGTTTGTAAAAACAACTGAAAACGATAAAATATAAATCCTGTTTTTAACAAGTGTGATTGCCAAATTATAGAGATACATGAATATGATCGGGACGAAATCAATTATTTTTTTCATTTTCATAGTTTGCTTAGCAGCCTATGTAACCCGATGCACTCCCGCCCACGATAAAAACAGGAACGATTTACATGCAGAACTGCTCAGGGAAGCAAAATCAATCAGCACGGAGTCGCCCGCGAAAGCTGATTCGCTGTACCGGATAGTTGCACGTGATGAAACGCAGCATATATCCGGAAATTATATTGATGCCTTAACCGGCATTGCTGATATTTTTATTGCCAACAGGGCTTTCGATTCGGCCGCACTATACCTTCAGAAGGCAGAGATTACACTCTCCGGCGACCAGGACTCCGTTCATATGATTCCGATACTGAATATCAAAGGTAAAATGTATTACCAGGAGGGCAGGTACGACTCGGCAGAATATGTGTACCGCAAAGGATTAAGCTTAGTAAACCTTACGGATGACAGCATTCAGAAAACAGCATTTACCTTAAACCTGGGGAAATCAATACTGGGTAGCGGAAATTACACTGATGCGGCAAAACTACTCGACGAAGGGCTCAAAATGGCAATCAGCAATCAGAACAATGTTCATATTATGGTTGCTTTTCATTCGCTGGCGGTGCTCTATTCGGCAATGAACCAATACGACGAAGCTATAAAATACACCAAGAGACATATCAGCCTGGCCCTCACTATTCCCGATTCACATTCATACGCCAATGCCATGATGAACCTTGGCATCTATTACAAAAACTCGGGCCTTATCGACTCGGCACTGCTTGCCTATACCAAGGCATCCGATGCGTACAGCAAATTGAATGACAGCCTGAGTATGATAATGACTCTATATAATAAAGGTATTTTATTGAAGAAAGCAGGGAAATATATCGAAGCGGAAAAAACCATGAAATATATTTACAACTACTGCAAGGATAACAACATGCCCGAAGGACAAACTTACAGTCTTACGGCACTGGCAGGTATTTGTGAGGAAACCAACCGTAAAAACGAGGGTTTGGTATTTATTAATACTGCCTTAAGCCTGGCAACAAAGCATAATCTGATTATCAACTTAAGCACCTTGTATGAGCGCAAACATTCGCTGCTGGCTACCCTGGGCATGTACGAAGAAGCGTACCTTATTTCGCTGCAGGCGGTAAAAATATCGGATAGTTTGTCGGGGATAGAAGTAAAGAAAGAAATTCTGGAACTAAAAACTAAATACGAATCCGAAGAAAAAGAAGCAGAAAACCATTTGCTGAAAAAGGATAACCAGATTATAAAATCGCGGCTCGTGATTCAAAAACTTGCGCTTGCCGTTACCTTGCTGCTGGTTTCGATTTCGGTTCTGCTTTTTCTTTTATACCGAAAAAAAATAAGGCATCGGCAGGCATTGGCGGAGGAAAAAGCGATAAGTCTCGAGAACGAAAACAAGGCCGGCATACTGGCCCTCGAACATTCCGATTTACTTAACAAGCTTAAAGAAGAGGAACTTAACAGGATACATATCGAAAACCAGTTAAAGTCGGAACAGATTGAAAACCTCGAACTCCAGACCAGTTTAAAGGAACAGGAGCTGGTGTTTCAGGCATTGGCGCGTGCTGAGCTCACCCAGTTGTTACAAAAAATCAGCGAGAAACTTCATCCGTTTAAAATACGGTTGCACCGTAAAAAAGACCAGGAAGAGTTTTCGCATGTGCTCACCGGCATATCGCGCGATAGCGCAAAAGACCCCCTGTCGGAATTCGAACTCCTTTTCAGGCAGTTGCACCCTGAATTTTATGAAAAACTCCTAAACCGCTGTCCGCAACTCTCAAAGTCGGAATTGCATATCAGCGCTATGATCAGGCTAAACCTTTCGACCAAGGACATGGCCAGCCTTGTTAATCTTAGTATTTCGACTATCGAAACCAACCGTTATCATATACGCAAAAAACTTAGTCTCGATCAGGGCGAAAACCTCACCACCTGCTTAATGCAGGTCTGAGCCCGGTTAAGTTTC
>CAZBZA010000640.1:0-2338 GCA_964495865.1 uncultured Lentimicrobiaceae bacterium | reverse complement strand
GCGGTCCGGACGGGACTCGAACCCGCGACCACATGCGTGACAGGCACGTATTCTAACCAACTGAACTACCGAACCATTTATAGTTATTGGGACTGCAAAAGTAACACTTTTTATTAAACTCCAAAATTTTTCGGTGTATTTTTTTGAAATATTTTACTTTCCTAACCATCCCAATATTTAACAAGCTAATTAACAGTGCGGTTACAGATAGTATTAAAAGCACACAGGTTACAGGTTTCGAGGTCTTCTGTCTGGCTGAAAGGCTCCGATGTGTTATAAATACTGCCAACAATCACTTCCAGTTCTTTCTTAAATGCATCAAGCAAATCATTATCGATAAGGGCTGATTTGTTAATGTCGGTTTTAAAAAGGTATGCCGAGGTTTTACGTAACGAAATAATGCCTGAGATCAGTTCCATATGCTCATGTTTGTGCTTATCCCTGAACATAAGTGCATATGCCAGAACCTGGAGTAGCTTGCCGGGATCAGCCTTTTCAGCGAAATTTGAAATCTGATCCAGTTTCAGATCTTTAACTTCAACTTTACCTGTTTTGTAATCGATGATGCGTGTAACTCCTCCTGCTTTGTCGATGCGGTCGGCCTTACCATGAATTTTTACTTTGTATAACTCCCCACTTTGCGGATCGGCAATTTCAATTTCGGAATCCAGGTTTTCTTCCAGCATCAGTATCTCTATTGAAGCTCCGGATAGTTCAATGTGTTTTTTTTCGGCCAGCAGAAACCGTTTCACCATGCTTTCGGCAACTTTAACAATAAGCAAATTTTTACCTGTTGTAAGCTCCTGTGTATTGAATTTTGATGCAAACGCAGCCTGAACCTGTAACATAGCTTCGGGCAACATCGCAACGAGAATATCAGGTGTAATCAAACTGTTTTTCCTGGCTTCGTATGTTTTATGGAGTGCTTCGTGTACAATTTCCCCAAGTGTGGCAGCATCAATGGTTTCCGATACCTGGTCGGGTTCGCTGATGCGCAGTACCTGCGAAAAATAAAATTGCAGCTTACACTTCATGTACATTGCCAAAGCAGTAGGGGATAGACCTCTTTCGGCTAAATACCTTAAACGTTCAACAATCTGGGGTGTTTTTTCAACAGAAATCGCAGCAGCACTTGTGTTGCCCGGTACTACCGAAATGGTTTGTTCGGTTATAGTCAGTTTTGAATTTATCGAAGGCAATTCATACATTAACTGGCTGATAAACCGGCTTTTTTCTCCACCACCCAGTTCATCGCCTTCGGTATTATAAATAAGCCACGCATTTTCGACCCTTTGCATAAGGCGATAAAAATGATAAGCAAAAACGGCAGTCCGCTCCGTATAACGCTGCATCCCGAAATGAGTGCGAACCTCATCGGGTATAAATGTCGACTGGTGTTTGCCGCGTGGCAATAGTCCTTCGTTTACCGAAATCATTATTACATCGGTAAAATCAAGCAAACGTGTTTCGAGCATTCCCATCACCTGCAAACCGTTTAAAGGCTCACCATAAAATGGCAGGCGCATACCGGCAATAAGATTGCTAACAAGCGATTGAACCGTTTCAATATCAGGTTTTAACTCAGGATCGTTTGTGATTGTATCCAGTTTTAAACACAACTGGGCTGCATGGTACAGGTATTCCGATTCAATGGAATGACTTTGCTTGCCGGAATTGATTTCGTCGTTATCCGGAGGCGAATATGTGTCGCGAAGAAACGAAATAATATCCCTGATGAGTTTGAGTACATCTCCCGGTTCAATCTGTTCCTTTTTCAGATAGGCAGCAAATACTTCCGATAATGAAACGTTAAAATGATGCAGTAGTTGCAACAATTCTTCGCGCGTGTAAAATGACTTTGAAACGGTTGTTTTAGCAGATTTTTCTGAACCAGATCGTAGATTTAATTCCGTTGAGATGATAAACGGATGCGATAAAAACCTTTGTATATCCTTGTAGTAAAACCTGAGTACCGGATTATCTCCGGCTTGCACATCTGTTGCAGGCTGAGCAAAACGTTTTGCATTGGCAAACATCGATATCATAAGGTTCAGCAATGAGAAAACAGGCGTTTGCTTAAGCGGAAATCCCATCGTGACGTTGAAATCACCGGTTTCAGCAGGTATGGAGTTAAGCACCGGAAGCAATAAACCTTCATCAACCAGCACAAGAGCTACACCATCAGCTGTTCCCTTTTTACGTATTGCTTCGAGAATTAACCCGCCTGCCAGTTTTGCCTGCCCAACATTTCCGGGAACGCCTATAATATTTACTGATTTTTCATCTTTGCTCAGTGAATCTCCGATCCAGTTCAAAGGGCCGAAAGTATTTTTATGAA
>CAZBZA010000639.1:0-2340 GCA_964495865.1 uncultured Lentimicrobiaceae bacterium | reverse complement strand
ATCATTTACAGTAACAATTTCAATTCCGCCTTCAACCGAAGCCAGAACATTTATCAGTCGTGTGTCGCGGTGAAAAGTTGCCGGGGTGCGTAAAAAATACCGGTGTAATTCGGCAGACAGGGCAGGAGGGAAGATCTGTTCGTTAAAAAAAGGCTGTACCAGGTTTCGGTAAGCAGTTTTCCATTCATCGCCATGAGGTTTGGCTTTGCGGCCGTATTTTTTCATCACAACCAGGTGGGCCAGTTCATGAAGAAATACCAGCAGAAAAGTGTAAATCCCCAGATCGGCATTGATCTGAATGGTTGGCCTTAATCCAAACCGTACACCTTTAAAACTGCCAAGTCGGGTGCGGCGGGGAGTGGTAATACGAAATAGAAAATGATATTCGTTGAAAAGATCCTTAACAAGCGGATGGGCCTGCCCTGGAAAACGTGAAAGAACACCATCAAGAGTTTCAGGCTTGTAAGGCATAAACAATCTGCTGGTACGACTTAATAGTATGATTTTTTTCAATTTCAATAAAACATCCGCATTTATTCCTACCTGTTGATGCAGGTGTGCGATGCCAGTTTTTTGAACTGTTGTAACTGCTGGTACAACCCGAAACCAGCAATAATAGGATGAATGCAGCCGAAACCAGCACACGGGGAGTTCTGCGGTGTAAATTTATATTTTCCAAAATATTCTGTTTCATTTTCCTGTTTATAAGGTTCTTAGGCGCATCATTTCTTCATAATTAGTAAACAGTTAACCCGATATCATGTTCAGAAAAAAAGGAGGAGTGAATGCTAATCCTAAAATTTACGCTAATTTAGCACTAATTATTGTATGACATGAAATTTTTATTCCACTTTGGCCGCTACCTGAGTTTATTACGATTGGCATTCCAACGTCCTGAAAAGCAGTCAATTTATTGGCGCCAGATCCTTGTGGAGATGGAAAAGCTTGGCCTGGCATCGGTTGGCATTGTTGCCATCATCTCGGTATTTATGGGAGCTGTGCTTGCCATACAAATGGCTTTCAATATCGATACTCCGCTCATTCCGTCGTACACCATAGGTTATGTAACCCGGCAGAGCGTTGAACTTGAATTTGCGCCTACCATCATAAGTTTGATACTGGCCGGCAAAGTCGGATCACGGATAGCTTCGGAACTTGGTACTATGCGCGTTACCGAGCAGATTGATGCACTTGAAATCATGGGTATAAATCCTGCTACTTTCCTTATACTTCCTAAAATTGTTGCTTCCATGATCATAAATCCTTTCCTGATCATGATGAGCATGTTACTGGCTGTAGGCGGTGGATGGATGGCCGGAATTTTTACCGGGCTTTTCCCTTCAGCCGAATATATTTACGGTATCCAATCGTTTTTTCATTTGTACGACATTTTTTATGCCCTTACCAAAACAGTGGTATTTGCATTTATAATTGCTTCAGTATCTGCTTATAATGGCTACTATACCAAAGGTGGCGCGCTCGAAGTGGGCGAAGCCAGCACCAACGGAGTTGTTTATAGCAGCATTGCCATTATTTTCATGAACCTGATATTGACTCAAATTCTGCTGGCATGATAGAAGGTAGAAATATAAGCAAGAGTTTTAACGGTCGTAAGGTAATTGAAAATATTTCGGTTACCATGGAGAAAGGCATTACCAACCTTATTATCGGACAGAGCGGAATGGGAAAAACGGTTTTGCTTAAATGTCTCGTTGGATTGTTTGAGGCTGATGAAGGCCAGGTTTTTTATGACGACAGGGCGTTTTCGAAAATGTCGTTTAACGAGATGAAGGTAATAAGGAAGGAAATCGGGATGCTTTTTCAGGGGGGCGCACTGTTCGATTCACTAACGGTTGAAGAAAATGTAATGTTTCCACTCACTATGTTTACCGAGCAAACGCTACTTCAAAAACTGGATCGTGCAAACTTTTGCCTTTCGCGTGTGAACCTCGAAAATGCGAATAAATTATTCCCTTCCGAACTCAGCGGAGGTATGAAAAAACGTGTTGCCATTGCCCGTGCCATTTCCATGAACCCGCGTTACCTTTTTTGCGACGAACCTAACTCCGGACTCGATCCTCCAACTGCGCATCTTATTGACGAACTGATCAGGGAAATAACCATAGAGTACAATATGACTACCGTTGTTGTTACCCACGACATGAATTCGGTACTCGAAATAGGGGAGAAAATATATTTTCTTTACAAAGGCAAACTGTGGTGGGAAGGCGATAAGCATAATATTCTGCATACAGATAATCCTGAACTCCAGGAGTTTGTGTTTACTTCGGAACTTACAAAAAAACTCAGACCGGTTAAAAGGGTTTGAAGAGTTTGAAG
>CAZBZA010000638.1:0-2342 GCA_964495865.1 uncultured Lentimicrobiaceae bacterium | reverse complement strand
ACAACTAAAGGCTGCTTGAGTGTACAGACACCCTGCGGGTGTGCAGACACTCAAAGCCGGAGTGCAGACACTCAACGGTTGGTCAGACACTCAACGGTTGTTCAGACACTCAAAAAAAAACACCCTGCAATTGAGGGTGTTTTTTGTTTTGATGAGTGTGCAGACACCCTGCGGGTGTGCAGACACTCAAGGCTATTTTTTCCATACCGGAAGCCTGCCCGGTGTTGCTGGAGCACCAAGCTTTTCAACTTCTTTTTCAAGAACAGGCATGTCGGTTTCTCCGATACGTTTAATCTGCTCATATACCGGCGGGAATTCGTCCATGAGAATTTTATATGCATCCTGCTGGGTTTGCGTTGGAGCACCTGTTGATCCCCAATGGGTCCAGGCCATTTTCCAAAGCCTGTTATAAAGGGTTACCGGGGCAGGAGGATTCTCCTCATCGCTTGGGCTATCGCTTTTGTTATTGAATTTCAGCATCACGTCTTCCAATTGTTTCGAAACACTGCTGATCCGGGCACGTAATTCGGTATTGGCTCCGGGAACAGCGTTTAATGAAGCCTGAAGCGCGTAGGAGCGTTTGAGCAAATCTTCGGCATACTGATCAGTGCCCCGCATCACGCGGGTAAGCTCCGCCACTTTTTTCTGAAAAGCAACAACAGCAGCTCTGTCAGCAGCAGGCAAAGTCGTATTTTTTAATGCAACAGCATTAAATTCAACAGGACCGGCAAGCTGTTTAATAGTATCACGAACCGTTATTGAAAGACTAACTTTGTAATTACCCGGCATTACCGGAATTCCACTGCGTGAAGCAGCAAACGGATCATATTTTTCTTTCCCGCTCACCGGGCTCAGATCCATATAACGAAGATCCCAGTTGATCCTGTTAATGCCAGTTGAAGGTGATTTGTTTATCCGGCAGATTTCGTTTCCGCTTTCATCAGTGATTGTAAAAGTAAGGTAGGCAGGAATTTCTTCACGCTCGGCACGAAGTTCCTGTGCTGTTGGCTGTGGAATACGTTCGCCTTTTTCGAAAAGTTTCGATTCGCGGTCATTACGCATACTCTTTAACGTTTTTGGGGCATCTTTCAGATAATACGTGAAAACAGCGCCAAAATCTGGGTTTTTAGCAATAAAATAAGTTGATCCCTGTCCGTACTTTGTATCGGATTGAATATACATGAGCGCATCTTTTACAGGGAAAATATGGGCATCTTTTTCGAGCATATCTTTATTTACAGTGCGCAATGGCGAATAATCGTCCATTATATAAAAACCACGCCCAAAGGTTCCCAGGGCCAGGTCGCTCTCCCTTTTTTGCAGTGCAATATCACGGACAGGTATCGAAGGCAAACCATTTTTAAGCTGTACCCAGATTTTTCCACCATCATTACTGAAATAGAAACTGAACTCGGTGCCAACAAACAACAGATCAGGATTTATAAAATCCTGCTGAATGCTATGAACTGTTTCATTATCAGGAAGATTAGCAGCAATCGAAGTCCAGGTACGGCCTTTATCGGAGCTTTTATAAATATAAGGTTTGAAATCGTCGCGCAAAATATTATCGAATGATGCAAATACAACATTTTCATCGAAACGGGAAGCCATAAGATCGCTTACATACGTATTTTCAGGTAATCCCGGGAACTTGTCGGTTTTAGTCCAGGTTTTTCCGGCATCGGTTGTAACCTGAATCACACCATCATCGGTTCCAATGTAAAGGAGATTTTCTTTTATCGGAGATTCGTCCATCGAAACAATAGTACCATATAATGAAGTGGATTTATCTTTTGCAACAGCATTATAACTCCAGTATTTGCCCATTACCGGCCAGGAGTTACGATCGATTTGCGCTGTAAGATCTTCGCTTATTACCTGCCAGGTGTTGCCACGGTCGTCGCTGCGGAAAACTTTGTTAGCAGCACAGTAAAGGCGTGTATGCGAATGCGGGCTAATGATAAGCGGAGTATTCCAGTTCCAGCGGAAAGTAAGTTCATCTTTGCGGGGCTCAGGCCTTATATCAATAGCTTCCTGACTTTTGCGGTCGAAGCGTACCATTCCGCCATACTGCGATTCGGCATACACGATGTTGGGGTCAACCGGATCAATCTGCGACCAGAAACCGTCGCCGCCATTAGTCGGGAACCACTCGTCGCTTACAACTCCCGATCCGGTGATGTTACGTGAAGGACCACCCATGCTGTTGTTGTCCTGAGTACCGCCATATACATAATAGAAAGGCAAAGAATTATCAACCTGAACACGGTAAAACTGAGTAACCGGAAGATTCGATTTAAACACATATTCCTTACCTGCATCGAAAGTTTCGTATATTCCAC
>CAZBZA010000637.1:0-2342 GCA_964495865.1 uncultured Lentimicrobiaceae bacterium | reverse complement strand
AACAATATCCGTTTGTCATGTACATGATGCGTATGCTTGATCTTAAATTCCGCGCCGTTTACAACGAAAGTGGTCTCATTACGGAAGTGGTAAATGATTTTTACCATAAAAACAATCCCTGAAAATGGCTGAACGTATCAGGATCGGTTATAAACGCTTGTTTGAAGTCCGCTTGCTTCATCACTACTGGCTGGACTTCGGAGCTGCTAATTTTGATGCATTGCCTGAGGCACGAAAAACCAAACTGCTGTTATCCTACGACTGTCGTAATTTTATTTCAATACAACCATCAAAAACAACGGAACGCAAGCTTAACGCCCTCAACGGCATTTTTAAAAATACAGCACTGGGATTGGTTATTGCAGTTCCTGAAACAGCAATTATTTCGGATGACGAAATATTTACTTTTATACTAACCATCACAGATCCTGATTTTTACACCTACACTTCATTAACTTTTATCAACCACAAAATCATTGAACTGTATTACCTGCCTTTAGACAAAATCCTGCGTTTTAAGGAAAACATTCCTGTTTTCACGAACCTCACAGGAGTGCCTAGGGTATTAAATGGGGAAAAGCAATTATTCCTTTCAAAAGAAATTCCAGCAGCAGCTGCCAACGATAAGGTTGAGTTTTTGAATATTACGGCCGGAGCTTTGGTGCAGCTCAGCAGTGACCAACCGGGAGCCAATACACAACAAATTAATGCTGCGGCATTGAGTATGCCGGTTTTTGTGAATCAAAATGACACTCCTGCAATTATTCCTCCGGCTGGATTAACAGGAACGCCGGCAAAAGGAATTAAACTAACAACCGAAATTCCTGATAATGTATTTGGCTTGATATCAATTTCGGCCACCAATCCGATCGATCCTGATTATAGTTGTACCAATGCCGGTATGGCAAAGGCTGCGTTTCCGGTTTTCCAGGTGAGGTTTAAAAACCGGTCGGCATTTTGGAAATATCTCAATAAAAACACCGGTGCCGAAGTTTCCGAAAGCAGCGCGCCTTTACCTTTTACAGCATCAGGAAATGCGGGATCCAACAAACGAAAACCTTCATTATCAGCAGTTAAAGTGCAATACCAAAACAATGACCCTACAAACAGAATTCTAAAAATTTACACAGAAATATTTGAATAACTAATCCTCTAATCACGTTAAAACAAATCAATATGGCAACATTGTACAAGACCCCAGGGGTTTATGTGGAAGAGATTCCAAAATTTCCGCCCTCTATTGCTCCGGTGGAAACAGCAATACCTGCATTTATCGGATATACCGAAAAAGCAATAATGGACGTAGCTGATGACCTCAGGCTAAAACCTACCAGGATTTCGTCGATGGTTGAATTTACCAACTATTTCGGCGGTCCGCAGCCCGAGCAGGGCATTGTAGTAACGCTACACGAAACACAGGTAAACACAGTTACTACTGAACTTAAAGCGGTTGCTTCACTTGCTGAATCAGCCCGTTCGAAGCACATCATGTATTATTCGCTACAGATGTTTTTTGCCAATGGTGGCGGTCCTTGCTGGATAATTTCGGTTGCGGGTTACAAACCAACTTTCGGTGCTGCGCTGGTAAAAACCGAACTTGAAGCTGGTTTAACAGCCCTCGCCAAAGAAGATGAACCCACGCTTATTGTTTTCCCTGAAGCTCAAAACCTGACTGCAATTGCTGATTTCAAAGCCCTGCAGGATGCAGCTCTGCTTCAATGCGAAACGCTGAAAGACCGTTTTGTAATCATGGATGTTCACGGCGGTGCTGTTTCCATGTCGAATCCAGCTGCTGTTTTGCTAACCGGCATCAATAATTTCCGAAATAATGGCATTGGCACTAACAACCTGAAATATGGTGCCGCCTATGGTCCAAACATCGAAACCGTTCTCGACTATTCTTTTGACGAAACAAAAATAGATGTAAACACAGTGCTTAACGGCACTGCAGTTGCCGGACCTGCGCCAAAGCTCAATACATTAAAAGCAGCCGACAGCCGAAAATACGAAATGGCAAAAACCGCCATTATCGATATGCCGTGTAAACTGCCTCCATCGGGTGCTATTGCAGGAATTTATGCTGCAGTGGATAGCAGCCGGGGTGTATGGAAAGCTCCTGCCAATGTGAGTGTAAATGCAGTTATCCAGCCTACCATCCAGTTTGCCAATGTAGATCAGGATCAGATGAATGTGGATGTGACTGCCGGCAAATCAGTAAATGCTATACGTGCATTTACAGGAAAGGGAACCCTGGTATGGGGAGCACGTACACTGGCAGGCAACGATAACGAATGGCGGTATGTGAGTGTTCGCCGTTTCTTCAATTTTGTTGAGGAATCAGT
>CAZBZA010000636.1:0-2349 GCA_964495865.1 uncultured Lentimicrobiaceae bacterium | reverse complement strand
ATATATTCTTCTGAAGTAAACACATACGAAAACTCTACAGTATTTCCTGCAGGTATAAAATCAAATTCCAGAACTGCTGCATCAAACATGGTTTTGCCTGAAACGGCTACAAGGTCGGGGTCCGATGCCGTGTTGACCATTGCATCTGATTTTCCACCTGTATTATTAGGACCCATTGCCGATGCTGCTTTCCCGGATGTAAGAATTAAACCTTCCTCAATCGGGAATGTTGATGTTGCACTGGTGAAATATGCCAGCTGGCGGTTTCCAGGTGTGGCCGACCAGGTATGGTTGGTCCATGTCCAGATACTGCCATTTTTCACATAATAGCCAAACCGGATATTACTGGCTGTTAAACAACCAGTAACAAGCACATTCTGAACCAATTGCTCGGGTGTCATGGCATTATAAGTGCTGTTCTCAGCAACTGAGATTGAGCCGGCGGGCGAATCACTATTGCCTGCACCACTTGCCGATGAAGTCAGGATATTAGGCTGGGTTTTCCGCCCCGGATTCAACGTACTCTCATTATTTTGTCCCTTGACAAATAGTGAAAGGATCAGGAATAAACTTAGAACTCCGGATTGAATGACAGTAGTTGTTTTCATGGCAGGCAGGTTTTTTTATTCGCATTAGAAAGACCGGCCCTCAATTGTTTGTACCAACAATAAAAAACCAATCCTTCCGGATTTATAGGAGATAATTATGATTAAAATTCTTTTGATTTGGTGCTCAAAAACCTATTGATTTCTTTTGTTTCAGGTTTAAAATCCACCATAACTTCTTTATTACCGGCATTTAATCAAATTCATGACTAAACAACACTACATTTTTACCTTCCAAAGCCGACCGGGGACTAAAACTGCCCCAGATCCCGTTTTAAATTGTATCACTTTTTTTGCTTAAAATCCGTATCGTTTTTAGCTGGTAATTAATATATTTGCTATTAATCTATTCCCTTTACAGCAGAAAGTAATACCAGCGCTTTAAAGATTTTTCGCACAGCAGAAATGAATATCAAATAATTTGAAAGAATTCGGAATGCGAAAACTTCTGACATTGAAATTAATCCTTACGTATCCTGCTTATTATTAACTTGTTAAATTCTGTGTTTTTTTAGATTGCACTTGTGTTAACAGGAAATTAATATTTATATAAAAACCCGATCGGATTCGCATAATAGTCCCGCAAGTTTCAAAATGAATTTAAAAAAATACCCCCATTCAGCCTGGGCAATAAGAAATCAATATCCGGAGCAGGCTCATTTTTAGTTAAAGCAGTTTTCCTGTATCAATTCTGCAAGTGAATAGTAATAGTTAATTATCCAACTGAAAATATTCATCCTGTTAAAAAATGCCCTGAACCGAACTACTAAAATTCAATAAAATTAAAACTTGTAATTACCTTTGCACCCATGAATTTTATTGATACACATTGTCATTTATACCTTCCGGAATTTGACGGCGACAGGCAGGAAACAATTCAGAGAGCGATTGATTCAGATGTTACCAAAATTCTATTGCCTAATATCGATAGTACCTCGTGGCAGCCCATGCTTGATTTAAGCTTGCGAAACAAAGGAGTATGTTATGCAATGGCAGGCCTCCACCCTACTTCGGTTATTCCAGATACCATTGAACAGGAGCTTGCTGAAGTGGAGCGTCAGCTCGAGCAAAATGATTTTGTTGCGATCGGCGAAATTGGAATTGACCTTTACTGGGACCGTACCCACCAGCAATTGCAGGAAGAAGTATTCCGCACACAGTTGCAATGGGCCAAAAAGTATAAACTGCCGGTGGCCATACACATCAGGAATTCGTACAACGAAGTGTGGCGGATATTGAAACAGGAATTTACTGCAGACCTGAAAGGTGTTTTACACTGCTTTCCCGGCAATACTATTCAGGCTGCACAAGCTATTGAAGCAGGGTTCAAGCTGGGAATAGGCGGAGTGGTTACATTTAAGAATTCGGGTATGCAGGAAGTAGTAAAAACCTTTGGCCCTGAACATATTATTCTCGAAACTGATGCACCTTTTCTTGCGCCTGCACCTTATCGCGGCAAGCGGAATGAACCATCCTATATTCCGTTGGTTGCTGCAAAAGTGGCTGAATTATGCGGGTTAACTATTGAGGAAGTGGCTGCGACTACGACACGGAATGCGGAGGAGTTGTTTGGTAAATTGAGTGAATAAGATGACCTGGCGAATTAGCGAAGGGCGACAAGGCGAGGGGCGACAGGGCGAGGGGGCGACAGGGCGAGGGGAGATAAGGAGAAGGGGCGACAAGGAGACTAGACTTTGTAAAATTCCAAGTCCCAAATCCCAAAATTCAAGTCCCAAATCCCAAA
>CAZBZA010000635.1:0-2352 GCA_964495865.1 uncultured Lentimicrobiaceae bacterium | reverse complement strand
TCACCATGGGTGGCGCCTGGGGATGGGTTAAAAACGACAATTATAAATCATCAAAGGAGTTGGTGCAACTGCTGGTTAACATTGTTGCAAAAGGAGGAAACTTGCTTCTGGGTGTTGGACCTAACGGAAAAGGTGATTTCGAGCCTAAAGTATATGAAAATCTTGAACTGCTAGGCAAATGGCTGCAAATCAACGGTGAAGCCATATACGAAACCTATCCGGTTGAGCCTTTCCTCGAGGGTAAAGTGGCCTACACGGCAAAAGGAGATAATGCGTTTTATGCCATTTACATGCCGGCAAAAGACGAACAGGAACTGCCTGCCGAAATCAAAATAACTACAAAACTCACAGGCAAACTAAAAGCCAGTCTTCTTGCTTCAGATCAAAAATTAAAATACAAACCAGTTGATGGTGGAATTGTAGTGACTATTCCTAAACAACTCAGGGCAGAGCTGGCAAAAAAGGAAGCAGTTGTTGTGAAAATTTTGAAATAGCAAAATTCTCTACTAGATAAATTGGCATAAACAAATTAGTTGCAAGGATTACATCTACCATCTTACTCTACTAGGAAATTAGAAAATATGAAAATTCTGAAAATTATTTTCCTGGCATTCATTGCATTAGCCACCTCAATGACATTTGCCAGGGAATACCATGTTGCAGTCAATGGGAAAGATACTAACGACGGATCGGTTTCAAAACCATTCCGTACTATCAATTATGCGGCGCAACTTGCCTTGCCGGGAGATAGTATTACCGTACATGCCGGAACTTATCGCGAATGGATTAATCCGAAAAACGGAGGCAGAAGTGACTCGGAACGCATTGTTTACCAAGCTGCCAAGGGCGAAAAAGTTATAATTAAAGGTTCTGAAATTATTACCGGCTGGGAAAATACCGAAAAAGGAGTTTGGAAGATTGAACTGCCCGAAAGCTTTTTTGGCTCCTACAATCCATACAGGGATTCAATAAACGGCGACTGGTTTACAAATTATAACCGAATCCATCACACGGGTGAAGTATTTTTAAACGGGAAATCCTTGTATGAAAAAGAAACGCTGGAAAAAGTCATTAACCCGGTTGGGATAACCGGAATTCAGGACTCCATCGGCTCCACTTATACCTGGTACTGCATTACAGACAATATATCTACCACCATCTATGCCAATTTTCACAACTTTGATCCGAATAAGGAACTGGTTGAAATTACAACACGTTTTACCTGTTTTTATCCGTCGGAGCCTTACATAAATTACTTAACGCTTGATGGTTTCGAAATATGCCAGGCAGCCACACAATGGGCCGCCCCTACCGCCGAACAGATCGGGATGGTTTCAACACACTGGAACAAAGGTTGGATCATTCAGAATTGCAAAATACACGATTCGAAATGCAACGGTATTACCCTCGGAAAAGAAAGAAGCACCGGCCATAATGTGTGGACCAATGACCAGAGCCTCGATGGATCGCTTCATTACATAGAAGTGGTTTTCCGCACTTTGCGCAACAATTGGAACAAGGAACACATAGGTTCGCATATCGTGCGTAACAACGAAATATACAACTGCGAACAAACCGGCATGTGCGGAAGCATGGGCGCGGCTTTCAGTCTTATCGAGCATAATTACATACACGATATCTGGACTAAACGGCAATTTAACGGGGCTGAAATTGCGGGAATTAAATTCCATGCAGCCATTGACACGCGCATACTCAATAACCGCATCCGGAATGTTGGCAGGGGAATTTGGCTCGACTGGATGGCTCAAGGCACAAGGGTTTCTAAAAACCTGGTTTACCAAAACGATATGGAAGACCTGTTTATGGAAGTAAACCACGGTCCGACCCTGGTTGACAACAATATGTTTTTATCCCCGAACAGCATTGTCACACAATCGCAGGGTGGCGCGCTAATCCATAACCTAATAGCAGGTTATTTATGTGATTTCCCCGATCCGAACCGCTTTACACCTTACCATGTGCCCCACTCCACGGATGTAGCAGGTTTGTCAACCATTTTTTCGGGCGATTACAGGGTGTATAATAATATTTTCCTCGGCAATGCCACCCACAAGGCCTGGAGCAACCGGTATAACAACGGAATGATAAGTTTTAAAGGTGTCCAATTACCCATGTGGGTGAGTGGAAATATGTATTTCAACCTGGCAAAACCAGGACCTTTCGACACCTGTTATGTTCTCAACCCGGATGAAAAGATTCAATTTAATTTGGTTGAAGAAGGCGAAAACGTTTACCTGGAAATCAGTTTCAACAAGCCTGAACTATTGCCTGCCACACAGCTGATCAGCACCGAAACATTGGGCGTAGCTAAAATGCCCAGGCAGAAATTTG
>CAZBZA010000634.1:0-2354 GCA_964495865.1 uncultured Lentimicrobiaceae bacterium | reverse complement strand
CTGATTTACGTGCTGTACAGGAGATGCTTGGTCATGCAAGTATAACAACTACGGAGATTTATACGCACCTCGACCGTACTTATCTGAGGCAGAATATTCTGGATCATCATCCTCTTTACAAAAAGAAATAGATCATTGCCAAAAAAAAGGATTGCATTTTTTAAAAACAACTCCAGCTAACCAGTGTCAACTCCTGATCATCAAAATAGAAATCAATCTGAGCATCATCAAACGTAATGCGATGTTCGCCCCAGGTTTCATCGTCTTCGTCCATATCCGTATAGCCGTTTTCCTTCATCAGGTTAATGATACTGTCCCTGGTAAGATTAAATATTTTAGCATTAAACACCACAGTTTCAAGATTATCTGATTCGATAGTGCTGAGCGTAGGCTCGCCGTTGGAAGCTTCGAAAAAGAAATTCAATCCCGCATCAGGATAATTCCATACAATACTTTCAACAACGCCATCTACAGCGCTTTCAAGTTCTTCCACTTCATCAGGATCACCCAATAAAGCTCTTACTACTTCAGGTGTACACCCAAAATGGATGTCACCCATTCCTTTTTTGAGTATGATCTGTATGCTCATCATTATTACTTTTTTGTTTTTTTACTATGTTACTTATAACGAAGAAGTATGTGGAATAAAGCACTTAACAAAAGCGCGGATTGCAATTCGTCGAATGCTTTTACTTTAGAGGTGAGTCAGGTTCTTTAGCAAAAGTGTTATAAATCAGCTTATCAAGAAACTTTGGAACAAATTTGCCAAGGAAAACGGTAAGTTTACCTTGTAAAAATGTAAGTATCAGTTGCCTGTCTCTTTTCACAAGAGATTTGTACATATATGAAGCCACCTTCTCAGCTGGCATCATATGGTTTTCGTCGCGGGGCGTTTCGCCTTGTTCGGAACCATCGGCAAGCAATGCTGTCCGCCTGATATTGGATGTTGTAAACCCTGGCGCAACAACAAGCACATGCAGACCGGTTTTACGGTTTTCGACCCTCACTGTATCCAAAAACCCTCTTACCGCAAATTTAGAAGCCGCATAAGCACTTCTGCCAGGCATTCCAATGTATCCGCCAATAGAAATAACACCTACCAGCGAACCTTTGGATTTTAAAAGGTGAGGCATTGCAAATTTGGTGCAATATACAGTACCCCAATAATTTGTATCCATCAAACGTCGCATAACATCGAGTTGCAGATCTACAAATAAAGCCCTCATGCTTATACCTGCGTTATTGATCAGAATATCGATTTTCCCAAATTTTTCAATGGTCTTTTCAATCAGATTTCTGCAATCACTTTCGATAGTTACATCTGTTTTCACGGCCAAAGCCTGTATGCCAAGTGCTTTCAAATCATCGGCAATCTGTTGCAGTCCCTGCAAATTACGGGCTGCCAGAACCACATGCGACCCTTTGCGGCCAAATTCGTAGGCAAGTGCCTTTCCAATACCCGATGATGCGCCTGTGATTATTACAATCTTGTCTTTCATTTGATAAAAATCATTCAATATTACAGTAATTTTGTTTTAAAAGCAAACTAAAAACGTATTTGCCTTTTTAAATAGTAATTTTGAAGCGCTAAATTCGTACATTAATGTTAACTGACCGACAACTTTTTTTAAACAATCTGGCTCAAACGAGCGATTCGCCTCTGGCTCTTGAAATTACGCATGCCGAAGGCGTATTTATTTATGATTCGTCGGGCAGGAAATATTTTGATCTGATTTCAGGAATTTCGGTCAGCAACACCGGGCACAGGCACCCTGCTATTGTGAAAGCCATTAAAGATCAGGCAGATAAATATCTCCACCTGATGGTTTATGGCGAATATATTCAATCGCCACAGGTGAAACTGGCCGCAGCACTTGCCGGATTGCTTCCCGAAAAACTCAACAACTGCTACTTCGTAAATTCGGGAAGCGAGGCCGTTGAAGGCGCTTTAAAACTGGCAAAACGATATACCGGAAGGCAAAAAATGGTAGCTTTCGAAAACGCTTATCATGGCAGCACACATGGAAGCCTCAGTATAATTGGCGACAAAAGATATCAAAAACCTTTTGAGCCGTTGTTACCCGGAGTGAGCCATTTAAAATTTAATTCCATCGAAGACCTGTCGGCTATTACAAATGAAACTGCTTGCGTAATTATTGAACCGGTGCAAGGGGAAGCAGGAATAATAGAGGGAAGCAAGGAGTTTATTCATGCATTGCGTAACAAGTGTACCGAAACTGGTACGTTATTGATTTTTGACGAAATCCAAACCGGCATGGGCAGGACAGGAACCATGTTTGCATTTGAAAGTTACGGAATCGTTCCTGATATTCTTTTGTTAGCCAAAGGATTAG
>CAZBZA010000633.1:0-2354 GCA_964495865.1 uncultured Lentimicrobiaceae bacterium | reverse complement strand
TCGACAGCGAAGAACGCTTCCGAAACCTGTATTCGAATATGGGTGAAGGTGTTTGTCTTCAAAAACTTGTATTCGATTATGCAGGAAAAGCCGTTGACTATCGTATAATTAGTGTGAACCATCAGTACGAAAACATACTCAATATCCGGAAAGACGATGTTTTAGGTAAACTGGCCACAGAAATCTATGGTGTCGGATTCCCTCCTTACTTATTTGAATACCAAGAGGTTGTAACCACAGGCATTCCATATACTTTCGAAACGTTTTATTCGCCGATGAATAAACATTTCAGGATATCAGTTTCACCCTGGGATAAAGATGGTTTCGCTACTATTTTTACTGATATAACCGATCGTAAGAAATCAGAAGAAACCATCAAACAGGAACGTTTACTGCTGCGCACGCTTATTGATCATATTCCAGATACCATTTATGTAAAAGATGCCGAAGGACGCAAAATAATTGCCAACCCTGCCGACCTCGAAGTAATAGGCTTTGCTTCCGAAGCCGATGTTATCGGAAAAACCGACCTCGAAACCTTCCCTAACGATATTGGCCATCGCGGATACAACGACGATATGGAAATAGTAAAAACCGGACGACCGGTCTTAAACAGGGAGGAAGATTTTATTGATGGTAGCGGACTCCACCGGTGGCTGCTTACAACAAAAGTTCCATTAACCGATGAGCACGGCACAGTAACAGGATTGGTAGGAATAGGACACGACATAACGAGCCGCAAACTTTCGGAGGAACAAATCAGGTTAAAAGTTAAGGAACTGGCTGCTTCCAACGAAGAGTTGACCCGCTTTAACCGCCTTGCAATCGGGAGGGAAATGCGCATGATTGAACTCAAGCAGCATTGCAACCGACTGGCAACTCAATTAGGAATAGCCGCACCGTACAACCTCGATTTCCTGAAACAGGATTTCAGTATTCCGGGCGACAAACCCATATCACCTATGCATACCGAAAAAGAAAGGAAAAATGTGGATACCGAAAAAGGGAACGAAACAACAAAGTAAGAAATTAATCCTTTTTCTTTAAGCATCAAACAGTTAACAATATCATTATTACCCATTTCTGCAGAAATACTTTACACTACTAAAACTAATTGCAAACCTGGAAACTAAATCTACAGAACCGGTAATCATTTTCCAAGCCGGCTCTTTATTCCGTAAAGTGTACATTCATGAATAAGAATAATAAGGTTCAAAGTACAGAACAACTTCAGCAGGAAAATGAAGAGTTGCGATTGCTCCTTGCCGAATCGCAGGCAACGATCAATGCAATGCGCAATATGCATGAGGATGCTCTCGAAGCCAGAGGTGCAGGTCAGGGAAAATTTATAGCTTCCTCCATAAGCGAAAGTTCGGCTTGTTTATTTTTCGCAAAATTAAACGAAGGAGCACTTATCATTTCGGCACAAGGAAAAATTATAAATTGTAACACCCCTTTTTCACAACTAATGAATACCGTTAGCGACCAGCTAATAGGCTCACATATAATGTATTATATTTTGCCGGAATGGCAGGTTAAATTCAATAGCTTACTGAATAACTTCCGGGAAACCGGAAAAAGCGAAAATATTACATTTCAACCGGAAGGGCATTTGCCAGCAGTGCAGTTACGGATTTCATTAAGTCCGTTATCGGCAGACAGCGAGCCCGGCGAAATTGGCGTTATCGCAATCGATGTATCTCCTTATAAAAAAATTGAAGATGAACTGCGCGACGCCCATAATACACTCGAAAAACGGGTGGCTGAGAGAACTGCCAATCTTGCCCAGGCCAACGAAGAACTTGTTAAAGCACGCATAGCCACTTTAAGTATGATGGGCGATACCGTTGAAGTAATGAATGAGCTTGAAATAACAAACAGTAAATTACTCGAAGAAATTGGCGAACGTAAAAAGTCAGAAGTAAAACTCGAACAGGCAAACGAACAACTCCACGCTCTCACCTCAAGAATTGTTACTGTGCGCGAGGAAGAACGCACGGCGCTCTCACGCGAAATTCACGATGAACTTGGCTCCGCGCTTACAGGTGTAAAAATGGGGCTCATGCATATTAAACGAAGCCTCCCCGGCGACGAAAGAAGCGAAACCTTCGCAAATATGCATGAAATATTAGCTTCGATGACTAATATTATTGATGGCACCATACGAATGGTACGCAAAATAATTACGGACCTTCGTCCCGAAATCCTTGATGAAGTTGGACTTGCTGAAGCTTTACAATGGTACGGCGGCGAATTTGATAAACGCACCAGCATCTCAATCCGGTTTACAGTATTTCCTAAAAAGTTCGATGTAGATAAAAAACAAACTACTGAACTATTTCGTATCTTTCAGG
>CAZBZA010000632.1:0-2358 GCA_964495865.1 uncultured Lentimicrobiaceae bacterium | reverse complement strand
CGATCAGAACCCCGGATACTAATACCGGACAGTTGAAAGTTTAAAAGAAGGCTGGCAGGGTAACTGATTAATTTTGAATTGAGGTTTCAAAATAATAGATCGTTCTCAAAATCTATTGGTTAGTTGGTTGGTTGAGCAGGTTACCCTGCTCAGCCTTCTTTTTAATATTCCGATCCATCGGAACAAAAATGATACGTATTGCGCATGATTACTCGCTTCTTTTCCTGGCACCAATCACAGGAAAATCCATGGTACTTAAATTTCTAATCATAATATAAAAGCTTTCTGAAAAAGGAAACAGCTTTGCTTGCTTGTTGATTTTACTTAAATGAATTTACTTTACAACCGCTAATGCTTTCCGTTTCACTTGACCAATAAATTGATTTATAGCATTGTACCATATTGTATCTGCCAAAATAAAGAAAACCAGTTGCCAGAAAACCAGCAAATAGCATACTAATACATCGAAAAACTGCCTTAACAATCTTAACACTTACCCTGTTGATTTGAGGCACACAACCATTTAAAAAGAAAAACGTGGAAAAACTTTCAGTTAAAGAAAAAATCGGGTACGCTCTCGGCGATGGCGCTGCAAACATTGCCTGGCGGGGAGTTTCCACTTTCCTGTTTATATTTTATACTGATGTTTTTGGCTTAAACCCTGCTGCTGTAGGTATGCTTCTGCTAATCGCCCGTTTCAGCGATGGAGTGAGCGATATTGCAATGGGAGTTATCGGCGACAGAACCAATACCAAATACGGTAAATTCCGCCCATGGATATTATGGTCGGCCATTCCGCTTGGCGTAATATTATCGTTGCTTTTTATGAGCCCCGATTTAAGCCCTACCGGAAAAATAATTTATGCCTATTCAACCTATATAATATTTACACTGATTTATACCGCCAACAATATTCCTTACGGCGCACTTATGGCCGTTATGACCGGCGACGATAAAGAACGCACAAGCCTCGGATCGTATCGCATGGTGGGTGCTTTCTCCGGAGGAATGCTGGTACAGGGAGCTTTACTGCTTTTGGTTGCTTACTTTGGAAATATTAATCCAACCATCGACGTAAGTAAACTGGATACAAAAAAATATGAAGTAACCGTATCATCACCCAGGGATGTTCAAAATGTGAACATTAAAACCGATGACGGAATTGCTATGTTTACCTGGGGAGGTAAAGCTTTTACCGATAGTGCAGATGTGCCGACCCAGGGAAAGAGTTTTTCGATGAAAGCTCAGAAAGAATATACATTTATTGTAAGCGGCGAAGAAAACATCACCGCCTCCAGCATTTCAATTATTGACCAGAAACGGGGATACAGCTATTCCATTTATTTATTATCGGTTTTCCTTTCGCTTGCTCTTATTATCACATTTGCCACAACAAAGGAAAGAGTATTGCCGCCGAAAGAGCAGCAAACCAATTTAGGGAAAGATCTGAAAGATTTAATCCGGAACCGCCCATGGATCATACTATTGCTGATTGGATTGCTTTTTCAGGTTTATAATTCAATAAAACAGGGAATTGTAGTTATTTATTTCTCGCATTACCTGCACGATCAGTTACTGGCCGGCTCTTATATGGTAGGACTAATGCTGGCTTCCATTGCAGGAGCTATGCTTACTACTCCTTTGGCAAAACGGCTTGGTAAACGCAACCTGTTCATATATGCTTTAATCTTTTCAGGCGCCGTAAACTCACTGCTGGTATTTTGCGGCCCCAACGATATAACCGGCATTTTTGTTATCGGAATTATTTCCGAAGCAGCAGCAGCCATTTTCCCCACACTGTTTTTTGCCATGCTTGGCGATGCTGCCGATTATTCCGAGCTTAAAAACGGGCGTAGGGCAACAGGACTTATTTATTCCGCAGGCTCATTCTCCACCAAGTTAGGAGGAGGAGTTGCCGGCGCTATAATTGGTTTTGTTTTAGCAGCATTTCATTACAATGGACAGGATGAGGTTGCAATTCAGGGCGCGGTTCCAGGCATAATCATGCTTATGAGCTGGATTCCTGCCATTGTTGCTTTCCTGGGTGCCGGGTTAATGACTCTGTATCCGCTGAACCAGAAGAAAATGGATGCCATCACAATTGAATTAAACAACCGCAGATCCAAAGATCTGGCACAGTAATAATTTTTATCACCTTATTGAGAACAGGAAATACAACAAACGGATTATGAAATTTGGACATTTTGACGATCAGAACAGAGAGTATGTGATTACCAATCCACAAACACCCTGGCCCTGGATTAACTACCTGGGCAACGAAGATTTTTTTTCACTAATATCAAATACAGGCGGAGGATATTCTTTTTATAAAGATGCAAAATTCCGCCGGATTACCCG
>CAZBZA010000631.1:0-2365 GCA_964495865.1 uncultured Lentimicrobiaceae bacterium | reverse complement strand
TAACTACTGCCATTGCTGTACTTTCCTGCGTAATTGTGGAGTTTGCAATTACCAAATACATGCTGAAACAACAGCCATCCATCAGTGATGGTTCGGCCGTTGTAACCGGAATTCTGCTGGCATTTAATGTGCCTTCCTCTATTCCCTGGTGGCAGCTTGTAATCGGAAGTATTGTTGCCATAGGCGTAGCAAAAATGTCGTTCGGTGGCCTGGGGCGCAATCCGTTTAATCCCGCACTGGTAGGTAGGGTTTTTATGCTTATTTCGTTTCCTGTGGATATGACGTTGTGGCCGTTGCCGATTCAGAATCGTTTTATGCTGGCCGATGCAGTTACAGGTCCAACTTCATTGGGGATTGTTAAAGAAGGCGTTAAAAATGGCGAATCACTGACACAATTGGCTTCGAAAATTCCTGATTATGCCAATATGCTCCTTGGAAATATGGGCGGCTCTTTGGGCGAAGTTTCCGCTGCAGCTCTTATTCTGGGTGGATTGTATATGATTTTCAGGAAAATAATTACCTGGCATATACCATTTTCATACCTGTTTACTGTTTTTGCTTTCACTGGAATTTTATGGCTCATTAATCCTGAAATGTATATCGATCCTGTTTTTCATTTAATAGCAGGCGGCTTGATGCTGGGCGCGATATTTATGGCAACCGATATGGCAACCTCACCCATGACATGGAAAGGAATGCTCGTATATGGTTTCGGATGTGGAGTACTAACGGTTCTTATCAGGGTTTGGGGCGCATATCCCGAAGGGGTTTCATTTGCCATTCTCATAATGAACGCGGCTACTCCACTCATTAACAAAGGATTCAAGCCATCTCGGTTCGGTGAAGTGGCAAAAGCATAGTTTTCAGGAACATAAAAGAACAGATCAACGTACAAAAATAAGTTACAATGGCTAAAAAACTTGAATCAACGCTTGTAAACATGATCCTTTCGCTGCTGCTGATTTCTGCAGTTATGGCAGCGGCCCTGGGATTTGTTTATGGGGTTACCAAAGAGCCGATTGAGCAGGCAAATAAGAAAAAGGAAATCCAGGCAGTGCGCGAGGTATTGCCGGCTTTTGATAATGATCCCACCAAAGATGCAAAACTCATTGATGGACTTACATTTTACTTTGGTACAAATGCCGGCAAACCTGTGGGATGTGCCGTAAAAACATTTACTGACAAAGGTTTCAGTGGACGTTTCGATCTGATGGTTGGTTTTAAACCTGATGGATCTATAAACCAGATAGTCGTGCTGGATCAAAAAGAAACCCCCGGCCTTGGCACAAAAATGAAAGATGCCAAATTCAAAGATCCGTTTGTGGGATTGAATATTTCCACTTTACCCGCACAACAGGTTAAAGTTAAAAAAGATGGAGGAACAATTGACGCTATTACAGCTGCAACCATTACTTCACGGGCCTTTTGCGACGGAGTGCAGAAAGCCTACGATCTGTATATGAAAAACTTTAGTTCAGCTGTGGCTGATACTGCTGCTATTGCGAAAGGAGATGCAAAATGAGTAATTTAAAATATTTCACCAATGGATTGCTGAAGGAAAACCCTTTGTTTGTGCTGGTTCTGGGCACATGTCCGGCATTAGCCGTAACAACAGCTGCCATAAACGGAGTGGGGATGGGTGCAGCAACTACTTTTGTTCTCGTGTGTTCCAACCTGCTTATTGCTCTTCTTAAAAACCTGATCCCCAATAAAGTGCGGATTGTTGCTTTCATTCTGATTATTGCATCATTTGTAACTATTGTCGATTTGGTAATGAAAGCTTTCACACCCGATTTATACAAAACCTTAGGAATTTTTATTCCCCTTATCGTTGTTAACTGCATCATTCTGGGTCGCGCCGAAGCTTTCGCACAAAAGAATTCAGTAACCCGATCAATTCTCGACGGACTTGGAATGGGAATCGGGTTCACCCTTGCACTGACAATAATGGGAGGCATCCGCGAAGTATTAGGAAACGGCAGCTTTTTCGATATCAGGCTGGTATCGCAGGAAGCAAGAACAATGCTTCTCTTTATTCTTCCTCCGGGAGCCTTTCTTACATACGGATATCTGATAGCGATAATGAACAGCGTTAAACGTAAATACAACATTTAGTTTCAGTACAGAAATGAAATCAACAAACTGTTAATCTGAATATTATGGACTTTATCACAATCATTATACTTGCCCTCTTAGTCAATAATGTTGTATTGGCTCAGTTTCTTGGAATTTGCCCTTTCCTGGGCGTTTCCAACAAAGTTTCCACTTCACTGGGAATGGGCGCTGCCGTTGTTTTTGTAATGTCGCTGGCTAACCTGGTTACCTACCTGATTCAGAATTTTATACTTGTGCCGCTGCATATCGA
>CAZBZA010000630.1:0-2372 GCA_964495865.1 uncultured Lentimicrobiaceae bacterium | reverse complement strand
TGGTTAATGTTGCGGAAATAATGCATTTGCAGGCTGATGATAATTATACTGTACTCTATCTGACAGGTGATCGCAAAATAATTGCAACCCGCACATTAGGTGAATTCGAAAAAATTCTGGAGAGCCCGGAGTTCTTCCGGATTCATAAATCGTCTATTATTAACCTGAATTTCCTGATAGGATATTCAAGTTTTCAGGGAAACTTTGCCGAACTTAAAGATGGTTCCCGTCTGGATATTTCGAGGCGCAAACTACCCGAATTTCGTGAAAAGGTTAAAAATTATTCAATATCTATAGACTAATTTGAGAATAATACTTCCATTACTCATTGCTTTTATCCTGGGATATGGTGCAGTTGCCATTGCGCAAAACCCTTATATCCGCCATTACACTACACAGGACGGGTTACCAACGAATACCATCTACCAGATATACCAGGATAGCCAAAAGTTTTTATGGTTTACTTCGGATGCGGGTGTGGTTAAATTTGACGGATCCAACTTTACATCCTACAGGAAAAAAGATGGCCTGAGCAGCAATGATATAGTTCGTATGAAGGAAGATTCCGTTGGACGGATATGGTTATTTAATTACAATGCAACTGTTAATTACATATACGAAAACAAAATATACAATGGTAACAATCAACCATTCCTCAATTCAATTATCGGGCGCGGTTTTATCCTGGATTTTTTTACTGATTCCGATCAGACCATTCATTTCTATAACTGGCAGGGAGATTTATTTTCTTTGGATAAAAATAACAAAATATCAAAGCCCCTTCTATTTAAAAATCTTGAATCAATTATTCCAATTTATGGCAGCAAAATTGAAGCCGGAAAATTATCATATCTGGGAAAAAGTTTAACAGATCAATGGATTATCTGGTGTGGCAGAGGTATATATATGCAGCAAAAGAACAATCACAAAAATATAACGATAATTGACTCCAGTTTGTATTGCATGGCAGTTTTTCCTTCCGGGAAAGGGAATTATTATACAAAAACGTATTTTAACGAAATTGTTAAAGTGTCAGATAATTTCCAAAAGGAGAAAATCGAATTTCCCGGAGATATATCTAAAATCAAAACCATTATTGAAGATTCTGATGGCTATCTTTGGATAGCTGCTTATGACGAAGGAGTGTATTGTTTAAAGGACAACAAAGTTATAAAGCATCTGGATATTAAAAATGCACTCGGGCTATTACAGGATCATGAAAAAAATATCTGGATAAGCACACAATCCGATGGCATATATGTGATTAATCATGATTTATTAAAGCAAAATCATTACGACCGCACATATTTTGATAATCGGGGAGTGAACCTGCTTTGCGATTCACCGGAAACAGGGGTTTGGTGTACGAATACTAATGCTGCTTACCTGTTAAGAAACGATTCTTTTTATAAACTAACAGTACCGACGGATTTACAGCCGGTAAACTTATTGTATGTATTTAAGGATCAAACACTCATGTTAGGTTCAATTAGCCAGATTTTGGGCGTTTTCGAGAATCATACAGTCAATGAAGCATCAAAAAAGATTAGCTATAGCAAGCGTGTGATTTACCCAATTGTTACCAAGAAATTTATCAACGATCATTCAGGAAAATTCACAGCCATGTATGATCAGAACAGGATTCTGATTTTTAGCCAGCTTGTACCTTTTTTGCACACCGGATATACGTTGATCCCCGAACGAATTAATAATGCTTATTTTAATTCCAAAAACCAGCTAGTTATAAACGCACAAAAAAATTATCTGTTTATAAACAGCAAGCTGGAACCATATCCTTTACTTTCCCGGTTTGATGGAACCATTATTACAGATCACCTGGCTCTGAGCGATTCATCTGAGCTTTTTAATATTGACGGGGATAGCCTTTATATACTGAAAGACAATACGTTCTATAACCTGACCAATGCCTTCGAAACACCGGTTGATAAACAGGTTAACAAATTTTTATTTAATGGATCAACTTTATACCTTGCTACAGCTAAGGAAATATATGTATGTAATAATCCTCTTAATGTTATAGCAGGCTCTGCTGTTGCACTCAACCCGCTGAATGTCAGTTTCAATAATATTAACAATTTTCTTATTAGCAATGATACATTATACATAGCAAGTGATGATGGTTTAACTATTATTGCCGAATCATCCATCAGCAAAAGTATTGCTCTTCCTCCGATTCCTTTTCTCCGATCCATCATTGTTAACGATAACATATTTACTATGTCCGATCAGGAGCTTAAACTCACCGGCAAAAACAATATAAAACTTTCATTCGGTAGTATCAGTTACTCTTCGAGTCCGGTAATTTATTCCTATAAACTCGAAGGAGCCGAAAACAAATGGACCATAGGAAC
>CAZBZA010000629.1:0-2373 GCA_964495865.1 uncultured Lentimicrobiaceae bacterium | reverse complement strand
TTGAAACCTTTAATGGTATCTTCGATACTAACAAATGCTCCCGGAATACCGGTAAACTGTGTAGCAACAAAGAACGGCTGTGAAAGGAAACGGGCAACACGGCGTGCGCGGTGAACCACTTGCTTATCCTCGTCAGAAAGTTCGTCCATACCAAGGATTGCAATAATATCCTGTAACTCCTTGTAACGCTGAAGAATTTCTTTTACACGCTGGGCAGTGTTGTAATGCTCCTCGCCAACGATATCCGGATTAAGAATGCGTGATGTGGAATCGAGGGGATCAACAGCAGGATAAATACCTTGTTCGGCAATTTTGCGGTTCAGTACGGTTGTAGCATCAAGGTGGGCAAAAGTTGTAGCCGGCGCCGGGTCGGTAAGGTCATCGGCAGGCACATAAACAGCCTGAACTGATGTAATAGAGCCACGTTTTGTTGATGTAATACGTTCCTGCATCACACCCATTTCGGTTGCCAGTGTGGGTTGATAACCTACTGCTGATGGCATACGGCCAAGCAGAGCAGAAACTTCGGATCCGGCCTGTGTAAAGCGGAAAATGTTATCGATAAAGAAAAGGATATCGCGGCCACCGCTTTGTTCGTCGCCATCGCGGAAATACTCGGCAACGGTAAGCCCCGAAAGGGCAACGCGGGCACGTGCTCCGGGCGGTTCATTCATTTGGCCGAAAACAAGTGTTGCCTGCGATTCGGCAAGTTGAGTATGATCAACTTTCGAAAGGTCCCAACCACCTTTTTCCATATCTTCTTTAAAAGCATCACCATAGTTGATAACGCCTGATTCAATCATTTCGCGCAACAGGTCATTGCCTTCGCGGGTACGTTCGCCTACGCCGGCAAATACCGACATCCCGGAATAACTTTTGGCAATGTTATTGATAAGTTCCATGATGATAACCGTTTTTCCAACCCCGGCACCACCAAAAAGACCAATTTTTCCTCCTTTTGAATAGGGTTCGATAAGGTCAATAACTTTGATTCCTGTATATAGTATCTCTTTAGAAGTAGATAGATTCTCGAATTTTGGCGGCTCGCGATGGATACTGGCAACCCGTTCGCGCGAAACGGCAGGCATTCCGTCAATCGAATTACCAATAACATTAAACAAACGGCCTTTGATGGCGTCGCCTATAGGCATTGAAATAGTCATACCTGTTGAAACCACTTCCATACCACGGCTCAAACCGTCAGTAGAATCCATAGCAACGGTGCGGACTGTATTTTCTCCAATATCCTGCTGACATTCCAGAACGATCACATTCCCCTGCTCATTTGTTACTTCAAGGGCATCATAAATATTAGGAAGAGGAACATTTTCGTCGAAATACACATCAATCACCGGACCGATGATTTGCGATATTTTACCGGTTATCTTTTGAGCCATATACTATTATTTTAGAAGGCAAATTTAAAAACAAATTGTAAAGTTTAAAGCATTTCTTAAGGATAAATACTTAAGTATTTAATTATTTATCAGCAGTTAATGTATTATCACCATCTGCTGTATTATTTCCCTCAGCATTTCCTTGTTCAGCTCCGGCAGTATTTACATCATGTGAATTAAAAAACTGACGTTGAAACAGTATTAAAAACAGAACTCCGGAAGTAATAGCTGAGTCGGCAATATTGAAAACCGGACGGAAGAAAATAAAACTCTGGCCACCCCAAAATGGTACCCATTGCGGATAAGTCCCTTCGAGTATCGGGAAATAGAACATATCAACCACCTTGCCGTGAAGCAAAGTGCTGTAACCACCTTCGGCAGGCATATACCTGGCAACATCAAAGTATGTACTTTCGCTAAAAAACAAGCCATAAAAAGCACTGTCGATAATATTACCTAATGCTCCGGCCAAAATCAGTGAAAATGCAAAAAGTACGCCAAAACCGGTTTTTTTATTTGCAAGGTGTATAATGTACCAAGCTAAAAACCCAACAGCTATAATCCGGAACAAACTTAGTGCAAGCTTTCCGTATTCGCCTGCAAACTGGAGTCCGAAGGCCATTCCGTTGTTTTCGGTAAAATGAATTATAAACCAATTACCGGCAACCAGAAATTCCTGGCCCAAGGTCATATTGGTTTTAATCCAGATTTTTAATGCCTGATCGAGACACAGAACAATAAAAACTATTAGAAATGATTTTTTAAGCACGGGATACAGTGTTCCTTGTTATTTCTGTTTCAGTTTGGCTTCCATGCTCAAAGTTGCATGCGGAACACTTCGCAGTCTCTCTTTCGAAATAAGTTTACCTGTTTCGCGGCAGATTCCATACGTTTTATTCTCGATACGAACCAATGCATTTTCGAGGCTCTGGATAAATTTTTCCTGACGGCCTGCCAATCGCGCATTTTCTTCTTT
>CAZBZA010000628.1:0-2377 GCA_964495865.1 uncultured Lentimicrobiaceae bacterium | reverse complement strand
AAGATTGGGACAAACTCAAAATGTGGGATCTCAAAATGAAGAATCCGGAACCTCTCTACCGGGCTTATTCCATGGCTAATCACCCCGCTGAAGGAAATATCGTTAAATTGAATATCCGTATTGCAACTCCACCCTGGGATCGTGCTAAAGGACAGTTCATGAACGTAAATCCAGGTATTTGTTCGTCGTATATTTTCTCACGCAAGCCAGGCGACAAAGTAATGGTAAGCGGCCCTTATGGCGAATTCCATATCAAGAACACCAAGCGCGAAATGATGTTTATCGGCGGTGGTGCCGGAATGGCACCTTTGCGTTCAATGATTTTCGACCAGTTTCTTACACAACATACTGATCGGAAAGCAAGCTACTGGTACGGCGCTCGTTCGCTTCGTGAAGTGTTTTATGAGGATGAATTGAGGGATATTGAACTAAAAAATCCTAACTTCAAATTCAACCTCGCCCTCAGCGAACCAATGCCCGAAGACAACTGGTCAGGTTATACCGGTTTCATCCATCAGGTTGCACTCGATAATTACCTGAGTAAACATCCGGAACCCGAGGATATTGAGTATTATCTCTGTGGTCCGCCAATGATGAATACAGCTGTACTCCATATGCTCGACCAGCTTGGAGTACCACCCGAAAATATAGCCCTCGACGATTTCGGAGGTTAAAATGCACCAAGCCGGCTTTATAGCCGGTTTTTTTATTATTTTCGCCCTCATAAACTGATTTTTCCAAAAATAGTTTCTTGTTTCACAGTTTGATAAAAGTGTTTATGCATAGGTTTGCGTTTTGTGCTGTTTGTATCTGTTTGATTTTACTTGCTTCCTGCAATAAGCAGGAAAAATCAGTACTCGTAAAATTTGGCGGGGAAACCCAGGGAACTTATTATGCCATTACTTATTTTGCTGGTGATAGCATTAATCTGCAATCGTCAGTTGATTCGTTGCTTCACCGTTTCGACTCCACGGCTTCAACTTATAAACCTAATTCTATAATTTCAAGATTTAATATTAATGATACATCTGTTGTGGCTGATGAAATGTTTACTATCATCTTTCGGAAAGCTATGGAGATTTCTGAAAATACCAACGGAGCTTTTGATATTACAGTCGGACCTCTTGTTAAGGCCTGGGGATTTGGATTATCGAACCGTATGAAAATGGATCAGCGTATAGTGGATAGCCTTTTGCCTTTTGTTAGCTATAAAAAAGTACGGCTCGAAAACGGAAAGCTATATAAGGCGGATCCTCGAATCCGTATTGATTATAATGCTATTGCTCAGGGATATGCAGTGGACGTTGTTGCTGCTTTCTTCGATTCGAAAGGGATTGAATCATATCTGATCGATATCGGTGGCGAAGTACTTGGCCGCGGTACAAAACCCGGAGGTGAGAAATGGAACGTAGCCATCGAAATGCCTACTCTTAATGCTGACGATGAGCGCAGCATTCAGGCTGTAATATCTCTGCAGGATATGGCTATTTCTACATCAGGAAGCTATAGGAAATTTTATGAAGAAGACGGAATCCGCTATTCTCATACTATCGATCCATCAAATGGATATCCTGTTAAACATTCGTTGCTCAGTGTTTCTGTGTTATCTGGCGATTGTATGACTTCCGATGCTTATGCAACTGCTCTTATGGTAATGGGATTAGATAAGGGTAAAAAATTTCTTGCCGATCACCCCGGAATGGAAGCTTATTTAATTTATTCAGCACCCGATGGAAGTATGAAAACATACTTTACCCATGGATTTGATAAGCTTTTGCAAAAATAATTTCTGTATTTGACAACTTCTGTTTACATAATCATAACAATTTTAGAGTCATGAAGAATCTTCTACTTTTTGTTCTTGTAATTATCATTGCTGCAGTTCAGGCACAAAACAGCACAGTGAACCTGATCCCCCAACCTGTTGAATTGCTGTTGGGTAAAGGTTATTTCCTCCTTTCTAAATCAACGGTAATCGGTTATAATAAATCCGAAAGTCGCGAAATAGCCGAAATGCTGGTTCAGAAATTAAATGTTGCTACCGGTTTCAACTTAAAAACAATACCCGGTATTAAAGGTGCGGTTCAGCTGAACCTGAACTCAACTCCCGATCCGCAACTAGGTAACGAAGGATATACACTCGTTTCAACTTCTAAAGGAATATTAATAAGTGCAAACCAGCCGGCAGGATTATTATATGGAATGCAGACTTTGCTGCAGCTCTTGCCTGTTGAAATTGAAAGTAAGGAAGTTGTAAACCAAAAATGGATCATACCTGCAGTTAGTATAAAAGATTATCCCCGGTTTGCATGGCGTGGATTAATGCTTGATGTTAGTCGTAATTTCTTCACCAAAGAAGAGGTGAAGCAGTATATTG
>CAZBZA010000627.1:0-2377 GCA_964495865.1 uncultured Lentimicrobiaceae bacterium | reverse complement strand
CGTCTTCCTTCTAGCTTAAAGATGCATTCTGATATATTACTTAACTAAGTTTTAAATGATTGATAGCCTGTTAAATGCAATTAGTTGTAAGAATTTTCTTATTGCAATTGTAATAATCTTTACAATTTATTGAAGTAAATTATAATCAATTGCTCTGTTGAATTTTAGCATTCTCAATGATTCGGGCCGGATTACCCGCGATAATTGAATTAGCCGGAAATGATTTTGTTACAATAGATCCTGCACCCACAATTACATGATCACCAAGTTCAATTCCGGGCAGAATTACTGCATTTGCGCCAATCCAGCAGTTCTTGCCTATTTTTACTGGGTTTACAACAATCCAGTTGTCTAGGTCATCGGGATTGTGATTTGATGAAATTATTTTTATCCCTGGGGCAAAAATAGTATCATCACCTATTTCTATGCCGTTAGCACCCTGTATATAGCAACCTCCGCTGGATGCGAATGATTTCCATACATTTTTCCCGATGATTATTTTGCCTTGAACAATAGAAGAATAATGAACTGACCAGGGAATACTGTTATTGATATCAAAGAATTTTTGATAGATGAAGTTCATCAGCAGCAAACCCGTTGAGATATTATCTTTGCGAAATTTATTCATTAACCGGATTGGCCATAACCACGGTAGGTAACGCGCATTTGAATAGTCAGGTGAAGTGTTCTTCTTTGTCATATTTTGCGGGTAACGATTTTTGCGAAATACTTTTCGAACTGTTTTGGCACATAAAGATATCCCTTTTTGTATAAAACAAGAAATACAACAGGGAAATAAATTCCGGCAGCCATAACCAATTGAAAAACTGGTGGAATGATGTCTTCAAACAGTAAAAATATACTTGCAGGAATCAATGCCAGTATTGAAATCGCCATTATTTTTAGCATTAATTGCAAAGGTAAAACCTGCAATGGCTTTACATTAAAACCCTTCCCTATATGATACAGGTTATAGGGGACAGTCCAACCATAGAGTGTAATAATAGTTGCAATGGCTGCTCCGAGATAACCAATGAAATAAATCAGTATTATGCTCAGGATCAAATTAATAAGCAAATCAAAGAAACTGCGATATAAAATAATTTTTGACTTTCCAATTGCCATTAATGCCGATCCGTACATAACAGTCCTGATCGGGATAATCAATAAAAAGATTAAAAAAGGAATTACGCTTTCGAGATATTTTTCAGAAAAGAGAGTGACTATAAAAGGTTTTGCTGTCAGAGCAAGAAATGCCATTACGGGTAACAGTATACTGGCTGAATATTGTGTTGCCTTACGGAAAAGCAGAATCGCTTCGTTTTCTTTTCTTTGGAAACATAAAGTACTCATATCTGATAACAGTACGGTTGAAATCGAACCGGTTATAACTCCAATTAAAGGTATTTCGATTGCTCCGTTAACGTAATTTGCAAATTCTTCGGGTGAACACATCCATGATACAATTACTTTGTCGAGTTGCAACATCAGGCTTCCCATCATAGTGGCCATCCCTAATGGCGCTGCATATTTTAGCATCCCCGTCATGCTTGTTAGTTCCAATTTTTCAATTCGCCCCGGTACATTTTTAAAGATTAGAACCATTGCTACAGGAAAGAACAGGATTGGAATAAAAATCTGGGCAATTAGTGGGCCTGTGTATGAATGAGTAAGGTATAATCCTGCAATTGTGCCTATTAACAACATCAGGCTGGTAATTGCATTATATAATGACAGTAAAATGGTTTTACCTTTTATAACCAGAACTGCAGAAATAATTGCGATTGGCATAATATAAAGCGGATAACCAATCATCCACTTTAATGTGTAAACAAGTTCCGGATTGTTGAATCGGAGTGCCAGATATTTGTAGCCTCCTAAAAGCATAAACGCACTGAAAATTAGCGATAAAAAAGCCAGGAGCAGCATGTTTTCTAAAGCAATAGTCTTTTTTCTGGTTTCTGTCCTTGGTAAGAAATAATATAGTGCATTGGGCAAGCCGAGCATAAGCAAAGGTGCAATAAAGTTATAGGCAATAAATGTTTGCCGCATTGTGGCATAATCAGTTTTTGTCAGCATACGGGTAGCAAACATGCCCGCAATTAGAAGCACAAGGGTAGTAAATGTCTGCCCAAGTGACAACGCTATAACTTTAGTGCTTCGTGATTTTTCTGTGGTTTCCAATGAAATGAGTAGGATATAGTGATTGCTTCACTGCTTCCTTTAAATTTATTTTAGAAGAATCAGGTTAGGAAATAGGTAAACAGGATTGTTCGATAATTGGCAGACAAAATTACTACTAATTGTGAAAAACATCAATAAAAAGATCATTTGTTTCTATCCATTGAAAGATTTTCATACTCACAGAAAAATCCTA
>CAZBZA010000626.1:0-2379 GCA_964495865.1 uncultured Lentimicrobiaceae bacterium | reverse complement strand
AAAAAACATGCAAAATTCTAAGTATCTTCATACGTTCATTTTTGAAAATTTAATTTAGCCTTATTAATTCTTGATATTATGTATGCTAAAACGCTGCTATTAACGCTATTAAGACTGCTTATAAATAGAGCATTCCCTATTATTTTTTAGTATTATTGTTTACTTTTGTTAAGGCAATACATATACATATTTACTTAGATAATTTCACCGAACTCTAAATCCTACTCTTTATGAAAATGCCAAAATCAATCTACAACTGGGTAAGCATAACAGGCTTTTTACTTGCGATCAATAGCTTGATAGTCATAATATTACTTTTCCTATTTGCATTATTTTCGAAGGAAAGCAATTCATATATGGGATTATTTATATATATCATTGTTCCGGCTTTCATGGTTTTAGGCCTGCTTCTGATCCCATTTGGTATGTATTTGCAACGAAAAAAGCTGAAAGATCAGTTGCCTGATGTACAAAAGTGGCCAATTCTGGATCTGAACCACAGAATTCAAAGAACTGCAGTAGTTAGAATTTCGATTATAACGTTAGTATTACTGGTTGCATCTGCAATGGGCAGCTATCAGGCATTTCATTACTCCGAATCTGTTAAATTCTGTGGCGAACTATGTCACACTGTAATGGAACCCGAATATGTAGCTTATCAGCATTCTTCACATGCAAATGTAAAATGTGTTGACTGTCACGTAGGCGAAGGAGCCGGGTGGTATGTTAAATCAAAGCTCTCCGGACTCTACCAGGTTTACTCGGTTATATTTAAGAAATATTCAACCCCAATTGAAACTCCTCTTCATAATCTGAGGCCTGCCAGCGAAACATGTGAAAGATGTCACTGGCCAGAGAAATTTTACTCCCAGAAACTGAGAAATCTTCGTTCATATGTTGCTGATTCCGGCAATACGGAATGGAACACATCCCTACTTATGAAAATAGGCCCGCAATATAGCGCCAAAGGGCTTTCGGAAGGCATCCACTGGCATATTAATAAAAACATTAAAATTGAATACATAGCTGGTACACGCGACCGCGAAAGCATCCCTTGGGTAAAATATACCAATTTAAAAACCGGGGAAGTAAAAGTTTACATGGACGAAGAAAATCCAATTGATCAAAAAGCAATGGATAGTCTTGAGAACAGAACTATGGACTGCATGGACTGCCATAACCGTCCATCGCATAAATATTTATCAGCACCCAATTTTATTGATAATGCCATGGTTGCCGGACTTATACCTATTGATATTCCATGGATTAAAATGGCAGCCATGGAAGCATTGAAATACCCCTACCCTACCAAAGACACTGCATTTATGGAAATAAAAAATGCTGTGACTACTTATTACAAAGATGAGCAACCAGAAGCATTTGATAAAAATTTCGATCGCATTAGCAAAGCCATACTGGCCATGCAGGGAGAATACGCTAAAAACGTTTTCCCGTTTATGAAAGTTGATGCTTCGCGGTATCTCGACCATATTGGGCATCTGGAATCGGATGGTTGTTTCCGATGCCATTCCGACAGGCATAAAACTGCCAGTGGGGAAACTATTTCGAGAGACTGTGAAATGTGCCACAGTTTCCTGGCACAAGGGCCTACCGGTAACATCACTACCGTCCCACTTGGCTCAAGTCAGGAATATGTCCATCCTGTAGAAATCAGAGGAAAATGGAAAACAGCATTCTGCTCGGAGTGCCACCGGGTTTTATATGAATAAAAGCGGAATTTAACACAAAATTCCAGCAGGTAAATGAAAATACACATTCGTGGAAAACAGAACGAATAAATAGGGAAACCGAATAAATAATCATCTGCGAAGCAAAATCAAAACCCGTATTGAAGTAATAACCCAATAGAGGATAAACTCGCAGAAAATATTTCAAAAAGCAATTTTTAATTCCATGCAATCAACAATAGCATATATGTATATACAGTTAATAATTGACATATATCAATGTAAACTTGGAAAATTCCCTTTCAACGCTGTGAATATATCACCGCCATTTTTAACCAATCAATCATATATAATAACATTTTTGCATGTCAATTAATCTCATAAAAGACACGACAAGTTTTGAACAAAAAAAAACCCTAATAATCAAACCTAAATAAAACAAAATCAACTAATTATGAAAAAAAATCTCTTAGTAATCGGTATTGGATTTCTCCTGATCGGAGCCAGTATGATTTCTGCCTGTACCAAAGAAGGACCTATGGGGCCTGCTGGTGCAAACGGAACTAATGGTACCAACGGAACCAATGGAACAAACGGCGTAGATGGCGTTGATGGCGGAACAACCTGTACCGAATGTCACAATCCAGCTGTAGTTGAGTTGGCTGCAACACAGTATCAACTTTCGAAACAC
>CAZBZA010000625.1:0-2379 GCA_964495865.1 uncultured Lentimicrobiaceae bacterium | reverse complement strand
CCTGACAGCACCGTAAAAAAAATGATACTTGAGCGCTCGGATGATGGCGGAAATACTTTTTTCGCTATCGACTCGCTATCAATTTTGGGTGATTTTGTACCCGAAGACCATTTTATGAACGATACAACTGCCGATGTTCACAGTCAGAGTTATTCGTATCGCCTGGTGGCATATGATTATTGTTTAACAACTAAGATTTATTCCAATATTTCGAAAACTATCTTTCTGCAATGCAGTTCAACACAAACCGAAAATTCTCTTGACTGGAACTTTTATGAATCGTGGATAAAGGAAGTGGAAGGATATAAAGTTTACCGGACAGTGGAAGGACAGGCAACCATTGATTCGAGTTACCTGCTTTCGTCAATAAATAGTTATACTGACCCTTTGCAGGGAGTTGATCCGACAAAAAAAGTTTGCTACTGGGTTGTAGCTGCCGAAAAACCAGGAAACCCATACCTGAATGATGCTACATCAGTTTCAAACACCTGTTGCATTATTAAAGGAGCTACTTTACACATGCCAAACGCATTTCGTCCGGGAGGATTAAACAACAGGCTGAGGCCGATTACTACTTTTGTTGATCCCCAGAGTTTTAAAATGACGATTGTCAGCCGTTGGGGGCAGCAGCTATTCGAAACCACTGATATGGTAAACGGTTGGGATGGTGCAATTAATGGCCAACTGGCTCCTCCGGGCCTTTATGCATATATAATTACATACAAGTCAATCGGCGGACAGGAATATACCAAACGCGGAACTGTTTTCGTTTTAAGGTAGCAAACTATCGCTTTTAGTATCTATTTTACTTTGATTATAATGATATTCAAGCAATTATCAGTACTCAAAACCTTAAGATTTTTTAACAAGGACTTCCGTTAAAATTAGTAAATTTGCAAATCCAAAAAAAAGGCTATGTTCATTGATAATGAAAAATTTGCAGGTGAAGGCCTCACGTATGATGACGTTCTCCTGATACCTGCATACTCCGAAGTACTGCCCCGCGATGTAGATACTTCTTCATGGTTTTCACGCAAAATAAAAATCAATATACCTATTGTATCCGCTGCCATGGATACAGTTACCGATTCCACCATGGCTATTGCAATAGCGCAGGAAGGCGGAATTGGTGTACTGCATAAAAATATGAGTATCCATGATCAGGCTGCCGAAGTGAGGCGTGTAAAACGCTCCGAAAGCGGAATGATCACCGACCCGATAACCCTAAGGGAAAATGCGCTGGTCGAAGACGCTCTCAATATCATGCGTGAGCATAAAATCGGGGGTATTCCTATCGTAAATGAGGTTGGGAAACTGGTAGGCATTATCACTAACCGCGACTTGCGTTTCGAGCGGAACCCACTCAGACCGCTTGCCGAAATAATGACAGTTGAAAAACTTGTTACTACCAAGCCCCTCACTACACTCGAAGAAGCCTCCGACATACTGCAGGAACACAAAATTGAAAAACTGCCTGTTGTTGATGCCGACTATAAACTTGTTGGGCTTATTACCTACAAGGATATCATAAAAATAAAAGCCCGCCCTAATGCCTGTAAAGATGAGCTGGGCCGGTTAAGGGTTGCTGCTGGTGTTGGCGTTACTTCCGATGTGCTCGAGCGCGTTGCCGAACTGGTAAAAAACGGCGTCGATGCTATTGTAATTGATACGGCTCACGGCCATTCGAAAGGTGTTATTGATACTACAAAACTGGTAAAAAAGCACTTCCCTGATCTGCAGGTTGTAGTTGGTAATATTGCTACTGCCGAAGCTGCCCGTGCTCTTGCTGATGCAGGCGCTGATGCTGTAAAAGTGGGTATTGGACCAGGTTCCATTTGTACAACCCGCGTTATTGCAGGTATTGGTATCCCTCAATTGTCGGCAATCTATTCAGTGGCCAAGGAATTACGGGGTTCAGGCATCCCTGTTATCGCTGACGGAGGTATCCGTTACACCGGCGATATTGTAAAAGCTATTGCTGCCGGCGCATACAGTATTATGGCAGGATCACTTTTCGCAGGCGTCGAAGAGTCACCGGGAGAAACTATTATTTACGAAGGCCGTAAATTTAAATCATACCGGGGAATGGGTTCAATCGAAGCCATGCAGAAAGGTTCAAAAGACCGCTATTTCCAGGATGCCGAAGATGATATCAGCAAATTGGTGCCCGAAGGAATTGTTGGCCGCGTTCCCTACAAAGGCTCACTTTCCGAAATAATTCATCAGATGGTAGGCGGTTTGCGTGCCGGAATGGGTTATACCGGAGCAGCCAATATCGAAAGCCTTCAGAGAGCTAAATTTATAAAAATCACAGCTTCAGGAGTAGTCGAAAGTCATCCGCACGATATTACCATTACCCGCGAAGCGCCTAATTATAGC
>CAZBZA010000624.1:0-2382 GCA_964495865.1 uncultured Lentimicrobiaceae bacterium | reverse complement strand
AGACCTCACCATCGCACACGGAGGCATGATAAAAGGCGAAAAAATCATGAAAGTGGTAGGCGAATTTGTAGGTGATGTAACTATTGAAGAATTGCAGATTCCCTTTGCCTGCGTTGCTGCCGATCTGATAGGCCGTAAAGAAATGATTTTCACCAAAGGAAGTTTACTGCAGGCTATCAGGGCATCCTGCTCTATCCCAACGGTTTTTCTGCCTGTTTCACTCGATGGCATGTTGCTTGTTGACGGCGGAATCCTGAATCCGTTACCACTTGATCTGGTACATCGAAATCCCGGCGACCTGCTTATTGCTGTGAATGTAAACGCAAACATCCCGTATTCCCCGCCAATTAAGGAAGTGGAACACAGCGAAGATGAAAACCATTTAAGTAAAGTGAGAACTATGATCAACGAACGCTGGTCAGGATTAATCGACCAATATGTTGATAAATTCAGGAATGGCAAACAGCCGAAAACGGATGAGATCAAAGTATTTGATATAATTTCCGACTCTATCAACCTGGCTCAAAACAGAGTAGCAATCAGCTCGATCGAAAAGTATAAACCAGATCTGCTTATCGAAACATCATTTAAAACTGCTACATTTTATGACTTCTATAAATCAGAAGAGCTTATTGAAGCCGGAAGAATAGCTTGCCGGAAAGCACTGGATTCATATAGGAGTTAAAGGTCAATCAATAAAATTCATTAAATAAATGATCATGGAACGAAAATACTGGTGGCAATGGCAATAAAAATGTTCATTAATTAAGTATTTAATAATACTAGAATAAATCAATTATTATCTAAACATTTTCGCTCTAATTGAAATTATCAAAATATTATTAAAATAATTCCAACAGATCGCTATTATTACTATTTTTACTTACAAATAAGCAGTGTTTTCATTAAATATAAACCTAATTAACTTAATTAAAAATGAAAAATATTTTTTTGACTATTACCTTGTTTTTCTTTGCATTCGCATTAATTGCACAACCCTCCTGCAATAATTATTATGTTGTGGTTTCACCTGATGGACAGCACCTCTACTTTTCCTCTGACAGGAATGGCTCATATTTTGAGTTTTACAAATCAGATCTTGATGGCTTTTCAAACCTCGTTCAATTAACTAATTCAGGTGGAAATAAATTAGCTCCTTCGTTTAACCCTGATGGCTCTAAAATAGTTTTTCAAATGGGTGATTATGGAAACAGCAGCGAAATATATGTTATGAATATTGACGGTAGTAATCTTATCCAACTTACCTCCAACAATGTATATGATGGTAGTCCCTGCTTTTCACCTGATGGGCTAAAAATAGTCTTTTCAGCATGGGATGACCAGACATATCCTGAAATATTTACTATGAATATTGATGGAAGCAATCGAACGCAGATAACTAACCTGGGCGACGCTTACTGGCAAAGCGCACCGAAATATAATCCTGCTGGTACTAAAATATATTTTATGGCGGGGTATAATGCTGACGATCATATTGTTATGATGGACCTGGACGGAAGCAACTGGGTGGATATTACTCCAGGTGGCAATAATTTTGGTTATATGGAAGCGAACATGAGTTTTAGTTCCGACGGATCCAAAATAATATTTTTTACATCTGAGTATCATGGATATGGTAATGGAGGCGATCTGATTATTGCAAATGCTGATGGATCAGAATGGAACAGGATAACAAATTCAGTTGCAGGAGAGTATCACTACCAGGCTAGTTTTCACCCTAGCAACAATAAATTATATATTTCCCATTTTTTCTCAGGCGGGAAGATATCCATTAACGAGATGAATCCGGATGGAACTAATATGCTGGAGATTTCAACCTGCTCAATGACAGGAATTCAGGATGTTGCAAAAAAAACAGAACCTGAATACTATCCAAATCCAGCGAATGACTATTTAAATGTGATTTTTCCTGAAAAGTTTGATTTGAAAATTTATGACCTTACGGGCAGAATGGTCCTTCACTCAAGTGAAAATTGTTTAGATATTTCTGAACTTGGGTCGGGTATTTTTACGCTTCACTTTAAAGCTAAAAGCAGCAATCTCACAAAAATTGATAAACTGGTAATAAGCAAATAATGAAGCAGCAGAACTACACGATTTTTAACGACTAAGACTTACTCATTATATTATACAACAACTCCCTGGCTCTGAACAAACGCACTTTAACGGTTCCTTCCGGGAGTTCGAGGTGGCGGGCTATTTCCTCGCACGACAACTCTTTAAAATAATGTAATTTAATGATATCCTTGTACTTGGGATGGAGTGTATCGACAATTTCGCGGAGTTGAATGGTTTCCTGCTGATTTATTAGCAATTGTTCAGGACTTGGGAGCTGGTTGGCCAGTTCGTGGGCCGTTATTC
>CAZBZA010000623.1:0-2383 GCA_964495865.1 uncultured Lentimicrobiaceae bacterium | reverse complement strand
GTGCTTATAATTCTCGGCTATGTATTTGGCATTAAGTTTCTTGAATTGATTCTGAAAAACAAAAAAGTCAGCCGCTTGCCGGTTATCCGCTTTGTTTACGAAAGCCTTAAAGCTGTTTTGGGCAAAAACACAATAGTCATGTGGGCCATTACCCTGGTAGCTTATTTTATGTATTTCGCTTTTTCGTGGCTTATTATGATTTCGCTGCATCTCACTCCTTCCTACATGGATGTGGTTTTTATTATGAGCATCATGAGTTTGAGCACAATTATACCCTTATCGGTAGCAGGTTTCGGAACACGCGAAGCCACACTGGTGCTTTTATTTGCATATTACGGACTGGCAAGCGAAACAGCAATTTCCTTTTCCTTACTGCATTTTACGGCATTTTTCCTCTGGGGCGGACTTATCGGATTGGTTTTCTGGCTGCTGATGCCCATTTCGCTGCAACAGGTTAAGGACGACTCAAAAAGTATATTTTTATTGTTTAAGCCGGAAGCGAAAGAGGGAAAGGATTAATCTTATTCTTAATTAAGCTTAAAAATATCGGCTTTAAGTTCGTCAATCCATACAGTTGATTTACTGTCGTTCCAGAAATAGATTTGCAATTCGGCATCATCCGGAAGAAATTCGGGTGAGATATAGTCAAATTCAATTGTATTCCACTCTCCTGTTTTAAAAGGTATTTTAAGCATCGAAATATGAATGGCGCGGTATTTTGCCAAATCATTTTTATGAACAGATGCTATAACCAGATTTCCTTTGGAGGCAAGTAAACTGTCGTTCGAGTAAAGTTTTACAGAAGCTTTTATCCAGAAATGATCATTGAAATCCAGATCTTTAAATGATGTCTTTATTCCTGGTGAATATACAGAAGTAGTGCTATCCATCCGCAGACTAGATTTGCCATTGTATTTTATAGTTGAATCTATCGTAAAACTATTATCCTTTCCACTGTTTTCGAAATCATAATGCATAAGTTGCGTTTTCCTATAATGGTCGGCATTCGTGAGGGTATCTAAACTGTAGCCCGACCTCTTCGTAAGCAATAATTCTTCATGCTTGCCGGCATTGAATTTCCCTAAAACTGAAAGGTAAGATGCTTTGGTCATACGGGATCCATCTACTGTTCCGTATAGTGTATGTTTAGCCAAGGTAATATTGATGTAAATGAAAACAGTAAGGATTAAAAGGGAAAGACTAATAACCCACTTTCGGCTGGTTAATAAACTTTCAGTCAGCACCGCTAAAGGAATCAATAATATGGCATAAGATTGGATAAATGCCCTATATCCATAACTTATAAGGCTGGAGAAACAAGAAATCATATAGATATTCAATGCAATAAAAATTATTGTAAATAAGAATATCTGTTTGTGTTTCCGTATCGCCATAAAAATTCCAACAATGGCCAATATACTCAATGGCGAATAGATAAACCAACCTTTTCTGAAACTGAAAAGTGTATTCAGAAACCTTGGATAAAACCAATTCATTTTCGAGGATGGATCGTTGTAAATAGAAACTAAGAACTCGCCGGCAAAAATTCTCCAGTAAATAAATTGTGGTAAAATAAAGGCAGTAAGGAGAAGAGCAGCCAATATAATTTGTGGATAGCGTTTGAAAATTAATGCAACTTTCTCATTCAACGATTTTTGATCATAAATACTGTAGAGTAGAGGGATAAGTATGGCAATTATTTCTGACGGCCTTATTGAAAGGATCAAGCCAAGCGAAATTCCTATTCCTGCGGCATAAAGCCATTTTTGTTCTTTGTGCCAGAGCACGGTAAAGTAAAGCAGGAAAATATAAATATTGAAGAGGTAAACGTGTGGTATAGGATTTCCAAGTGCTGCAAAAAAGAATAGGTTAGTGCCGAAGTATGTAATAAGTAACGTAAGTGCCGTTACTTTATCGCTGAAAAAATTTAAAAGCAGTTTTCGGGCAAACACAATTCCTATAAGCGTTAACAATAAACCATAAACAATAACGGCCCATTGATAAGGAGGCGAAAATCCATCTGTCGGCATGCCGGTTACCAGGGCAAATGTATGTCCGGCAAAAAATGCCGGCGATAAAAGAATAGCCGTTCCCATATACATGCGAATGATTATTCCACCCTTTGGCGATTGCATGAGCTGATAAAGTGTCGGAGTGTTATGATATTTCTCGTTAAGAGCCTTATACTTATCAAGATCGTTAAGCGACAGATCATGGTAAATGAAAGCAGCAGGCAGATAGAGGTAATAGCCATAATTATCGTATGCGAATATATTGCGCTGGTGATAGTTTAATTTAAGTATCGAAATAACCAGAGCAATAAAGACAATTGAATAAAATGAATAAGGATTTAAAATTTTTTTCATAGCTTTTGGATTCAATT
>CAZBZA010000622.1:0-2384 GCA_964495865.1 uncultured Lentimicrobiaceae bacterium | reverse complement strand
TATTGCTTACAACCCGGCGTAAAATTCTGGTTGAAAACAATATATTTTTCAGAACAGGCATGCACGCTATCCTGATTGCTGATGATGCATCAAGCTGGTTCGAATCAGGTGCCGTTCAGGATGTTACAATCCGCAATAATACATTTACTGAATGTGGCTACAATTCAGCACCCGGTAATTTTGTGATTGCCATTGCTCCCGAAAACCACCAGCTGGTTCCCGGTTATTATGTTCACAGCAATATCCGGATCGAAAACAACACTTTTTCCGTGTATGACTATCCCATCCTAACCGCACGAAGTACTGATAACCTGACGTTTACGGGTAATACTGTAAAGTGGACCACTTTAATGAAAAGCGGTGAAAAAAGGGCAGGTTTTGATCTTACTGACTGTAAAAACGTAACTGTTAAAAACAATTTGTTTGAATTACCGCAAGTGCCAATTATCTCTGCTAAAGGAATGAAAAAGAAGGATTTGAAAGCGGATAGCAAGTCAACGACTATAAATATTGAATAACTCAAAAATACTGGCTATGAAAAAAGTTTCTGCATTAAATGCTGTTTTGGTTGTACTTCTGGCTTTACTGATCGTATCATGCAAAAGGAAAGAAGAGTATAAATTCCCGTTTCAGAATCCCGCTTTAAGTTACGAGGAAAGGGTGAAAGACCTGGTTTCGCGTATGACTCTCGACGAAAAAATCCTTCAGATGCAATTCGATGCCCCGGCGATAGAACGGCTTGGCATTCCTTATTATAACTGGAGCGGCGAATGCCTTCATGGCATTGTAAACGAAGGCGGGTTTGCCACCGTTTTCCCGCAGGCAATCGGCATGGCTGCAACCTGGGACAACGAACTCATTCAGAAAGAAGCCGACGTTATCAGTACCGAAGCCAGGGCGTGGTATTATAAATGTATCAGGGAAAATAATAACAAAGGGGTACATAAAAGTTTGACTTTCTGGTCACCAAACATTAATATTTTCCGCGATCCACGCTGGGGCCGGGGTCAGGAAACCTATGGCGAAGACCCATACCTGACAGCAATAATCGGAACTGCTTTTGTGAAAGGTCTTCAGGGCGACGACCCAACTTATTTTAAAACAATTGCTACCCCAAAGCATTATGCCGTTCACAGCGGTCCCGAGCCATTGAGGCATAAATTCAATGCCGAAACCAGTACCCGCGACTTCTACGAAACATACCTTCCTGCATTCGAGATGTGTATTAAGGAAGGTAAGGCTTTTTCTGTTATGGGTGCCTATTCAGCCTACCTTAATGTACCTTGTTGTGCAAGCACCTTTTTACTTGATTCCATATTGCGAAAAAAATGGGGTTTTGAAGGGTATGTTGTTTCCGATTGCGGTGCCATAGCCGATATTTATACAGGTCACAATTATGTAAAAACGGAAGCCGAAGCTGCCGCCGTTGCTGTAAAAGCCGGAACCGATATTACCTGCGGTGCCGAATACGCTTCGCTTAAAAAGGCGGTTGAAGATGGGTTGATCACCGAAAAAGAAATAGATATTGCCGTTTCGAGGTTAATGATGGCAAGGTTTAAACTCGGCATGTTCGATCCACAGAAAAATGTACCCTATTCAAAAGTAACTGATAATGACCTTGAAGCACCGGCTCATCGCGAACTGGCCCGCGAGGTCGCCCGCAAAAGTATAGTGCTGCTGAAAAACCAGGGCAATACACTCCCTCTTACTAAAGAAAAAATTAAAACTATTGCTGTAATTGGCCCTTACATCATGCGCGATGATATTCTCTATGGCAATTACAGCGGTAAATCGTCGAACCCGGTTACATTTTTGAAAGGAATACAACAAAAAGCAGGATCCGGGATAAAAGTCCTCTATACCAAAGGAGTTGCCCCTATTGATGGCGGAGGCGCCCTTACAACTATCGAAACAAAATACGTGAAACCTCCTTCAGGGAAAGGCAATGGTTTATTAGGCGAATATTTTAACAACCCTGATCTCAAGGGCAAACCTGCTGTAACAAGGATTGATCAGGAAATGGCCCCTTATTTCGATAAAAACGCCCCGGCGCAGGGCATGAACAGCGATTTCTTTTCCGTTCGCTGGACCGGAACCATCACTCCACCCGAAACGGGATTCTATATTCTGGGGATTATTACCGACGACAGGGGAAGGTTATTTTTTGAGGATCAGATGAAAGTGGACAACTGGAATCCTTTCCAGAAAAATGTGATGAAAACATTCAGGACAAAGCTCGAAAAAGGCAAAGAATATAAAATCAGGATTGAATATGCCGATAGCCTCGATTACGCAGGGATCAGGTTTCAGTGGAAAAAGGATTCGGGCGACGACGAAACCGCAGAAAACACTGAACTGTTTGCCAAAGCTCTGGATATTGCATC
>CAZBZA010000621.1:0-2385 GCA_964495865.1 uncultured Lentimicrobiaceae bacterium | reverse complement strand
ACTTTAAAATCAGACGTTGCCGAAACAGTATCGGCAGTTCCGGTTTCTTTCATTATATCCCAATTGGCTTCGCCGTTAGCTAACACTTTGAAAAGCAATCGTGGCGATGTTAACCCAATCTGTTTCACTTTGTAATTGCTTCCGCGAAAAACGCTGGCGAGGTCAATGGTAAGAGTTAATGCCGGAATGGAAGCAAGCGTATCTTTTTCAAAATTGCCGGCTCCTGCAACAACGAGGTTTTTTACTTTTACTGTAAGATCAGGGAATTGCCTGAACAGGGTCACTCCTACCCCATCGAATGTTACAACTGCATTCAGGTTTTTATTTATTTCGGACTGAACAGCTTTCTGGATTTTACCTTTGAAAACGAAAGGCAGTGCGATAATTACCAATAAAAGCAGACCTATTACAATGGCTGAAATTTTTAATGCTTTCTTCATCATGACTGAGAGAATTTATTTATTCTTAAAAATAAACGTAAAAATGCAGGGAATATTCTACAACCTGGCTGATCTGTTGCGAAGCAAATGATCGGCAATTACAAGAGCGGCCATTGCTTCAACAATGGGAACTGCGCGAGGAACCACGCATACGTCATGTCTACCTTTGCCTTCAATTACAACGCTTTTGCCTTCACGGTTTACCGATTGCTGCTTTTGTTGTAAAGTTGCTATAGGTTTAAAGGCAACCCTGAACAGGATATCGGCTCCGTTACTTATGCCGCCCTGTATTCCTCCTGAATGATTGGTTGCCGTTTTAATTTTACCCGGACCGGCGGCCATAAAAATATCGTTGTGTTCCGAACCACGCATAGCCGGTGCTTTGAAACCTTCGCCATATTCGAATCCTTTGGCGGTGTTTATGCTCATCACAGCTTTGGCAAGCTCGGCTTGTAACTTATCAAAAACCGGTTCGCCTAAACCCGCAGGAACACCTTCAATGATACAGGAAATTACTCCGCCGGTGGTATCACCTTCCTCTTTCAAGCGGTTGATAAGCACAACCATTTTATCCGAAGCTGTTTTATCAGGGCAACGAACAGGGCTGGATTCGATATTCTCGAGCTGATCCATGCTGAAATCCTGATCTGTATCAATTTCGCCGATGCTTCGCACATATGCCTTTACAGTAATTCCGGCTTCTTTTAAAAGCAGTTTTGCTATGGCACCGCCGGCAACACGCGATAGTGTTTCACGCGCTGAAGCCCTTCCGCCGCCTCTGTAATCGCGGAAACCGAATTTACTGTCGTAGGTATAATCAGCATGCGAAGGACGGTATGTATCGCGCAAATGCTCGTAATCCGAACTATAATGGTCCTTGTTGCGAACTTCAAAAGCAATAGGAGTTCCGGTGGAACGGCCTTCGAAAACGCCTGAAAGAATTTCAATTTTATCGCTTTCGTTTCGTGCTGTAGTTATTTCCGACTGACCGGGGCGACGACGGTTGAGTTCCTGCTGAATAAAATCGAGGTCAATAACAAGCCCCGAAGGGCATCCGTCGATAATGCCGCCAATAGCAGCGCCATGCGATTCACCATAAGTGGTTAGCCGGAATATTGTTCCAAAAGTATTTGCTGACATAAAACAAAGATACGATAATTAAGAAAAGGATAAAATGGCAATTGGCAATTACCATTTTCATTTTTCCCAGGCATAAAAAAAGCCCCTCACCGGGGCTTTTTACATTTTATTGCTGCTCTTTGGCAACGTTTTTCAGAATTTTCGCTTTGGCTTCGAGCGTAGCAAGTTCCTCTTTGGCACGGGCGATTTTACCTTCAAATTCCACTTTCAGCAAATTAGCCTGTTTTGACCTGGCAAAGAAACCGATGTTGTTTTCCCAGAGCAGGATTTCTTCTTTCAGACTATCAATTTTTGACTGAAGTCCGGTCCGCTCGCGATTTATGATACGGCCGGCATCCGGCTGATCCTTCACATTTTCGAAACGCGAACGGTAATTCATCTGGTGTGCTTCGTTGGAATCGACTTTCAGCTTATCATAAATTTTATTTACAACCGCTTTAAATTCAGCCTGAATGCGATCCTTTTCCTTAATAGGAACATGACCTGTTTCCATCCATTCGCGTTGTAATTCCTTCACTTTCGAAAGGCTTTCCTGCCTGTTTTCGCTGAATTCAAAATCGGTGAGCTTGGTAATAATTTCGAGTTTTTTCTGCAGATTACCACCTTCACTGGCTTGTAATCCTTTAAAATGCTCGTTTTTAGTATTAAAAAACTCATCGCAGGCAGTGCGGAAGCGTTTCCAGATTTTTTCGCTGTGCTTGCGGGGAACAGGACCAATTTTCTTCCACTCTTCCTGAAGTTTGATAAGTTCGCGTGAAGAATTCTTCCAGTCGGTGCTTAACTTATGCGATTCGGCTTGCAGACA
>CAZBZA010000620.1:0-2390 GCA_964495865.1 uncultured Lentimicrobiaceae bacterium | reverse complement strand
AAACTAACAGAACAATGAAAAACATTTTATCAGTCATTATTTTTATTTCAATCTGCTACGCAGGTGTATCGCAGGAAAGCAAAAAATCAGAATCAGAGGAACTCTTAAAACAGTTTGCCGACAACGGCTGCAAATGTGTTGATTCGATTAATCCATTTGGTATGTCGAAGGTTGAAATCGCACAGGAAATCAGCGCTTGCATCAGTAAACAAGCCGGAGCTTATCAAATGAGCTCGAAACTGATGGGAGTTGATGATTTAACTGAAGATGCCGAAATTGTTGACGGGAAGAAACAGATAAATATTTCAGTTAACCTGAATGAAAATTCAGAGGAATATAAAAAGTTCTATTACGAATTAGAGAGATATATGATGGCTAATTGCAGCTCTTTAGAGGAAAAAATTTCCAGTAATGAAATACTTAGTTCAAAATCTCTTTCCGAAAATGAACGAGCAATGGAATTTTACTCGAAAGGATTAAAAGAGGTAAAAAAAGAGAACTATGAAAAAGCGGTTGAGTATTTCGGAAAAGCAGTAAAAGAAGATCCAGAATTTGCTTTTGCATGGGATAACCTGGGTGTAAATTATCGAAGATTAAATAATTTTGATAAAGCAATTGAATGTTATACCAAATCGTTGGAAATTGACCCCAATGGGTTGATGCCTTTACAAAACATTGCAGTTGCTTATCAATATAAAAAGGAATATTCCAAAGCTATTGAAGCATACGAAAAGTTAGCGAAAATTGATAAAAACAATCCGGAGGTTTATTACGGTATTGGAAATGTATATGCTTCAAATTTAAATGATTATGAGAAAGGATTGGACAATATGTGTAAAGCATATAATCTGTACATTGAACTAAAATCACCCTACAGAGCGGATGCAGAACAGATGATAAATATTATTTATACCGAAATGAAAAAACAGGGAAAGGAAAAGGAATTTAATAAGATTTTGAAAGCGAATAATATCTCACAAAACTGAGGAAAGCTACCACCCAAAAAGGACTTTCAACGAAGGGGCCGTGCCTACGTTTATCAGCCCGGATTACCGATAAGGTGTTTTCCTTTCGTTTTGCTGTTTCTCCTTTTCTTTAGCCAGGCTATATACCTGTCGTTCTTCCATTGTGGAGGTATCCTCTGCCTTCTTAGCCCTTTTAGCCTGGTGAAACCCGGAAGTATGTGGATAATTTATAATCGGTGTTTTCTCTTCAGGGAGTACTTTTTCGCCGCTTGGTTTGATCAGCAGTTTATCGTTTTCCGTCGAATTTTTGATTTTGGGATCAATGGGATAGGCATTCATCAGCTGTGCATCGTAATGACGGAGCATAGCGGTAATAGTGGTTAATTCAACGCCCGGTTTGATCCATCTGCGGGCTTGTGAACCTGATAATATTACGGGCATGCGCTTGCTGCCGGTTTGACGGAGCAAGCTGTTAGCGGTTGTGGTTATTATGCTGAATGAGTTTTCCGGAAATCCGGTCGCAGGGTTGAGCCATGTGTCCCATATTCCAGCCATGGCAAATGGGTTCTGCTGTTTTCGCAGGTAAACCACAAAGGGTTGTGACGTTTTGCCCTGCAAGCCTTCGATAAAGGCCGATGCTATTACAATACAGCGTTGCGAACGTATAGGCTTGCGGAAAGCTTTGGTTAACAATATGCCTTTTGCGCCGCTGAACTTTGGGTTATCATCCTGGTTGTACTCGCCTTCGGTGCGCGCGTTAATGAGATTCATTTCCGATTTTGCCCAAAAAGGCGTTAATCCGAATTTGAAGAGCTGAATTTCGTAAGGTTTTTCGTTGGTTATAACAGGCGCAAGCTGTCCGGAGGAAATATTATAGTTGTTCTCAATCACAAGGGATTGAGGAGGTAGAGAGAAAATACTTTCAATGGCAGCCTGTGTGGTGGATATGATGTAGCGGGTGCACATTTTGTAGTTTTAGGTTTAGGGAAGTTTTAGCTTTTTGAGAGGCAAGGCGATGGGCGACAGGGCGACAAGGCGAATGATAACCGGATGATGATTAAAAACTAATCAGATTTCCGACTTCAAGATAAGCAAAAAAAACGAATAGTGTTGTTTGCCTGAAACTAACTCATGATCGAATGTGAATTATATGAACCAAAGGGATTTAAAAATAACTGTTATGCACCGGAAAAGCTTTTAAAAGTGCGGCGCAGGGAATTTGCAATTCCGGATATTTAAATGGGTATAAAGTAAATTATGCGTTAACGAAGGCTTTGCAGACTGAAATAGTCGTAAGTTTGGGAATTGAAATTTGTATTTTTTTTATGCAATCCAAATCACTGAAAAAGTTTATCTATCTGGCTATTGCAGCAGCTGTAGCTACGATTTCCCTTAAGCTTTTTGCTTATTTCCTTACCGGTTCGG
>CAZBZA010000619.1:0-2390 GCA_964495865.1 uncultured Lentimicrobiaceae bacterium | reverse complement strand
ACGAAGGCATTTATGTTATTGGCTTCTATTACCCGGTAGTGCCAAAAGATAAAGCCCGTATCCGCGTGCAGATTTCTGCTGCTCACGAACGCGCACATCTTGACAAATGCATCGCCGCATTCACCAAAGTGGGTAAAGAACTTGGTGTTATTAAGAACCAGGATAGCGGTTGTGGCTGTGGTTGCAGTTGCAGTTGATAAATCAGATTTTCATAAAATTATTACTTCGGAAGGCTGCTGTAAAAGGCAGCTTTTTTTTGTGAAAATATTCTCTGTCTAACTCAAATTTATCATTCACGAGCTAAGAAAAGGCCGTAGAATTGAGTTAATGGGTTTTGAAAATTGGCTCAATTTTAAGTCAAAACTATCGCTTCACAGCAGAATAGATTATATTTGTTATACTTGACCAGCATGCTAATTTTCAGTTTGTACCGACTAAAGTTTACACTATATATCGGTACGAAAAAGTTACAATTACCGTCCAACCTGCTTAAAAAACCTTTTGCTATGACAACTCAAGACAAGAACCTTACTCCTTACGAAGTTTTTGAAGGATCAGCCTGGGAGGCAGGACTTTTAAAAAGCATCCTCGAAGATAATGACATTGAAGTATTTATGACCGAAGCATATGCTCTTCCCTGGAATAGCATTCCAACAAAAGGCGCTTCTGCTAAGGTATTTGTTGCCCTCGAAAACCTCGAACAAGCCAGGGCAATTGTTGATGAATTTTATACCAATATGCAGAAAGATAATACAAGCAATCCTCAGGGGTAAAATACACTGCACAGATCAAAAAGCACTAAATCAGAAACAGATTTCAAATACAGTCGGCTAACTCCAGAAATCCAGCAAATCTTCCTTACTTTCTCTTTCTTTCAATAATTCAAATGTATCATTTTCAGAATGATATCCTAATACTTTAGGCATCTGCCTGCTGTTGTATCTACTCCACATACTAAGGGTATATGACCCGGTATCGTGAATAAGAATATAATCACCTTCAACCACAACCGGTAAGTCGAGATCCGTTGCAAGCACATCGCCGGCAAAACATAAAGGACCGGCCACGCTATATTTGTTACTATCAGTTCCTGTTTTCAGGTTTCCATATTTATCGGTAACGGAAATTTCATGATGCCAGTCGCCGGGATTGTAACACTTGCGCAATAAAAGGTCAGCGCCTACATGAGTAATAATAATATTGTATCCGGGTTCGCGCTTTACATATTCCACTCTTGCAGCAACCCATCCTGCATTGGCATGGATATAACGTCCAAATTCGGTTATCAGCCGGAACCCACCGTTAAAAAGCTCCGGACAGGTTTCTTTAAGCATCAAATGATATTGCTCTATCGTAACAGGCTCCTTGTCTGCATAATACGATACCGGAAGTCCGCCACCGATATCAAAAACCGAGACCGTGGATTTCGATTCCTTTGCCAGGCACCTATTTATTTCGAGTGCAAGGTCGAGTACTTTCCGTATGCCTTCGATAAGCAACGGAACCGGGCAACCCTGCGAGCCAATATGCACGTGAATTCCTTTAAGCCAATTGTATTTCAGGTAATAATTAATAATCTCCTGCCTGTTTTCGTTTAGTGGGACCCCGAATTTTGAGATCGCGCCAGCAACACTTGTAGATTTTATACTGCCTGTTCCAACCTGGGGATTTATACGTAGTCCTATTCTGCTTTCCGAATCCCTGATTTTTAAAATCTCACCGATTCTATCCAGTTCGGCAAACGAATCCGAATTAATATAAATACCTGATTGTAAAGCATATTCAATTTCCTCCCTGGTTTTACATGGCGAATCAAAAACAATATTTTCACGGGCAAATCCCGCTTTTTCGGCGATGTAAATCTCAGGAAGGCTGGCTACTTCGAGGCCAACTCCCTTATTTTTTATCCTGCTCAGTATTTTTATCAACGGATTGGCTTTTACAGCTATGGCATGCAATGCAGTTTCAGGGAATACTTTTTTAAGACGATTGATCCGATCATCAATAAAAGACAAATCATAAAACATTAAAGCAGTATGCTCAGCTGCGGAAAAGCTTTTCTCAGTCAATGCCTTTTTTAAAATACGGCTCTTTTCCTGGTTGCGAAGACCAAAATCCAGAATCAGAGAACTCTTTATATCGCTCATAATGCGTTGCTTACGTTTGTATTGATTTACAGAAACATTTACTGACTGCTATCCTCAATTTGGAGTTTCCATTATTAAAACTCAAAAGTAAGAATCATTTTGAATTCCTGCTACAAACCGGGGATAAGGCGTTGTTGAAGCTCGCCGAAATTAGATACATTTACAATGAATATTTAATCGTCATTTCTCCACTTATGCCAAGCACAAAACTACTCATAAACATCATAGTATCAGGGATTAATA
>CAZBZA010000618.1:0-2391 GCA_964495865.1 uncultured Lentimicrobiaceae bacterium | reverse complement strand
ATTGGGCCAGGGCACAACTTGATATATTGAAAGCTGCTACATCGAAACTTATTGCCAACGATGCGCTGGAACTGTCGCTTATGATAAGCGATAATATTGAAGAAGACAGCCTTACAGATCCTTTGTGCATGTATGGAAATGCCGATCTGCTCGAATTCCGTAACCGCGATATGGAAGCACTTGCCATGCTCGACTCGATCAGTAAAGAATATCCAATGCATTCGATTGTGGATAATGTTTTATTTAAAAAAGCGGAAATAAATTCGAAAAACGGAAATTTTTCCGAAGCCGCAAAATACTACACTGAAATAATTGAAAAATACTCTTACGACCTGTTGGCCGACGATGCAACTTTCTATCTGGCAGGTTTGTATGAAAACCAGTTGAATGACACGAGCAAAGCAATGAAACTCTACGAAAGTATTCTTACCCAATATCCCGGAAGCCTTTATGTGGTTGAAGCGCGTAAGCAATTCAGGGCGTTGAGGAATGATCCTGTTAATTAAGACCCAAGTTCCAAATTCCAAGTCTCAAATTCCAAGAGCCAAATTCCAAAAAACGCTTTAATTTTCTGAGGGGCGACAAGGCGAGGGGCGATGGGGCGACAAAAATCCAAGTCCCAAGATTCAAATTCCAAGATCCAAATTCCAAGTGTCAAAATCCAAAATGCTTAATCCTCTCGAACTTTTGAACCCTTGAACCCTTGAACATTGAACTCTTCAACCTTATATTCTTGTATTCTTTGAAACCTGAAACTTGTAACCAGAAACCCTTCAAACCCTTCAACCCTTCAAACCCTTCAAGTTCCAAATTCCAAAATGCCTTATCCTCTCAAACTTTTGAACCCTTGAACATTGAACTCTTGAAGCTTATATTCTTGAAACTGAAACCTGAAACCTGAAACTTGAAACCAGAAACCAGAAACCCTTCAAACCCTTCAAACCCTTCAAAACCCCTCCCCCATTGTACGAAGTAAGAGCAAAAAAACATCTCGGTCAGCATTTTCTGAAAGATGAAAGCATAGCTGCCCGGATAGCTGAAAGTCTGTCGCCATCAGCAAAACAAGTGCTCGAAGTCGGGCCGGGAACAGGTGTACTGACAAAATACCTGCTGAAGCAGAATTTCGAAAAATTTGTTGCTGTTGAAATTGACCGTGAGTCGGCGGCATTTCTGCGCACCAATTATCCACAATTGGGTGAAGGCCTGATAGAAGCTGATTTATTGAAAATGGATTTTGCAAGTCTCTTTACCGGGCAGTTTTCAGTTATCGGCAATTTTCCATACAATATTTCGAGCCAGATTTTGTTTCGTGTTCTCGAAAATCACGACCAGGTAAATGAAGCCATTGGCATGTTTCAGAAAGAAGTCGCAGTAAGGATAGCGGCACCTCCCGGAAAGAAAGACTACGGAATCCTCAGTGTATTGCTGCAGGCATGGTATGATATTGAATATCTTTTTACTGTAGAACCAACTGTTTTTATTCCACCGCCAAAAGTTCAGTCGGCGGTTATCCGTTTACAGCGAAACAGCACGACAGACCTTGGTTGCAGCGAAAAAATGCTGTTACAGGTGGTGAAAACCGCTTTCAACCAACGCCGTAAAACCTTGCATAATGCATTGAAACCACTTGGTATTTATGATGGCGAATTTGCTGGGAAAAGGGCTGAACAATTGAGTGTTGAACAGTTTGTAAGGCTTACAAATGATATGGAGCATATAATAAATTCCGGTTCCTGATTAAATAATTCCTGTATCAGAATATAAAAATTATTACTTGTATTTTTGCCAAAAATCACCCCATGATATGAGCGGATTAACACTTCCTGATTTCCTCCGGCATGCTGCCAGGGCGTTTCCTCACCTTGGCATTTATTACGTTCGGGAGGATGGCACAACAGACCGTCAACTGTATCCCGAACTGCTGAAAGAAGCCGAATCATTGGCATTCGGGCTTCAGCAATCGGGATATAAAGCTGGTGATAAAGCAATGATTGCAACTGAATCAAACCGAGAAACAATAAACTGTCTTTGGGCTTGCTTCCTTTGCGGGATAATACCGACCATTTTACAGCCACCTGTTTCACTGGCTGACGATAGCCCGGCAGCTGTTAAAATGAAGAATGTTTTTTACCAGTTGGACAATCCTCTTGTAATTTCCAGTAAGTCTATCATTGGGGGTGGAAAAGAATTTTCCGCTTGCACCAAACTGTTTTCTGAGCTTCCGAAATCCGATAGAGGAGAAATAATAAAACCATCTCCTGACGACCTGGCTTTTATCCAATTCTCATCCGGAAGTACCGGCGAACCAAAGGGAATACTGCTTACACATCAGAACCTTAAAGTTAATATGAATTCAATTGCGACCGGGCTTAATCTGAATCATCAGGATAA
>CAZBZA010000617.1:0-2393 GCA_964495865.1 uncultured Lentimicrobiaceae bacterium | reverse complement strand
TAGCTTCGGGCAGGTTGGAAACAAATACCGCCACCAGCATGGCCAGACTAACTTTGCCCCCTTCAAAAATGCCCAATCCAATTACAATGGATTCGGGTATTCCGTCAAGAATAATGGCCAAAACCATCGGGATTATTAACGCAGCGCTTTTTGATGAAGCAGCTCCTTCACTTTTACCCGCGGTCAGTTTATTGAGAAACAGATCGGCAAAATAAAATGTAAATGCGCCGGCAAAAAAACCATAGGCAGGAAATCCTGATCCTTTGGCTATTTTTACAGCTTCAAAAATTAACTCGTAGGAAACAGCCGAAATTAACGTTCCTGCTCCAAATCCCATGATTATCCCAATGGTGCGGTTTCCAAGTGAAAACCTGGAAGCAATTATACCCCCGATAACCAGGGAGGAAGTTGCCAGTAACCCAAATAAAAATGCGTTTAACATAATGATTTGTTTTTAGGTTAGTAATGTGTGATAACTGTCTTTTGTGATCTGAATAATTAATTGTGTTAATTGTTCAATCTTTTGTCAGGCTGAGCTGCCTGCCCTGAGCCTGCCGAAGGGGAGTCGAAGCCCACTAAATCATCTGCAAATCCAAGTTTTTGAGATAAACAAGTGCATTTCGACTAAGCTCAATGTGACAGTAATACAAGCGTTAAACAATCTGTTCTAATCATCAAAGCTGGGATTAAACATACTCCCAAGTATGCCGGTATGCAACCCGATCTTGATATTCAGCCTGAAAATATTATCGGTATACATCAAGCCACTTTCCTCAGTTGGTTGGGTATATTGAGCATAATAGATTAATTCCAATCTGAGCGGGGCCGATTTCATAATATAGCCAATGCCGCCGCGAATACGAAAAGGATCTATCTGCTTCTTATCAAACCTGTAATAGGGTTCAACATCAGCCATCCCATAGAATCCTCCGGGCTGCCATGCCTTATCAATAGAGCAGAGTGGAATTTCAACACCAAATCGTAAACGCAAACGGCTGTAATTGTTCCACTCATGCGTGGTCCGGTCCTGCAGCCCGCGGTATTCGTAACGTGTCCAGTTATAGATATTCCATTTCAAGCGGTTTGGTAAAAATAGTTTTACACCGGCAAACGGCCGTAATTCAAGCTGGTCGGCTTTGCTTTCATTATCCGTATACACTCCTATAAGCCCTCCCCAGAACTGAAGCCATGAATTTGGCGTATAGGTTGCACAGGGCCAGCCCAGGTAATACGACTGGTAATTCTTTTCGGGATTAAAAACATACCCCAGGTAACCAAATCCGCCAAAGGTTTCGGTAATTTTATGGCTGGGGAACAGGGTTATTCTGTATTCGTTTCCAATATCATCCTGCGCCATTGATTTCGATGAATCAATGACCAATAAAGCCAGGACAGATAAAAATATAATTATTGATTTATTCATATTTAGTGTACCAGTATTTCCTGGTGCTTTTGTTCAATTACTGGCATGCCTTTATTTCCCGGGATGTAATATATATTCATGTGTTATTATTTTAATCTGAAATCTATTCTGTCACTTCAACCTTGCTTTCCCTTTTACCCCAGTAGCGTGAAACAAAATAGGCTGTGAGTGCAGGTATGGGGCCCGAAAGCAGGATCATTACCAGCAGGAATGGATCGGGAACCGGTAAAACAATGTAAACGACAAACATGGCTGAAACATTCCGTGAGCTCATGCCCAGGGCCATGGCGCTTCGCTGGCTTTTATTTAAACCGAAGCCAATGTAATAAGCCATCAGAAGAATTCCCACAGCCAGAAGCAACTGCCCAAGTATGGCCAAACTGCCCAATACCTTAATAAATTCAGGGTAATAGATGAGGATTACAGACACCAGCGATAGGATAGTGGTAATTCCTGCGGTCTTCTTTATTGCGGGGAAAATTTTATCGGCTACCCGGGTGAAATAAATCCGGATAAGAATACCCAGGATCATTGGCATCAGGATCAGGAACAGGAGAGGTTTCGCAAGGGCCCAGATGCTTAGGGTTAGTCCGGGCATCATAAGAGGTACAATAAGTGGCATTAGAATTACAGTAACTACCATGGTTAAAGGCATGAATGCCGCTGAGAAATTAACATCTGCCCGGGCATTTCTTACTAAAATTGGAAAGAAGGGCGCTACCGGAGCAATGCTGGTGATTAAAAGACCCAGGGCAATGGATGGGTCCATGGGCAGTATTTTTGTTAACAGGTAAGCAAAAGCCGGGCTTACCACCCAACCCCAAAGCAGGGTCAGAATAATAAGCCTGAAGCTTTTCAACGACCTAAGGGTTTCTTTTAAATTGAGCTCAATACCCAGCGACAACAAGTTGGAAACTGAGTACAGCACAACAACAATTTTAAACAAGCTCTGAGCATCCATGGTGCTTGT
>CAZBZA010000616.1:0-2401 GCA_964495865.1 uncultured Lentimicrobiaceae bacterium | reverse complement strand
GGGGTGTATTCAATCCGGATCATTTCTTCCGAAGGAAAAATGATTAATTCAATGGTGGTTGTGCAGAAATAACGAACTAGACATAATCAGAGCCGGTTGAACCCATTGTAAATTAGTTTCTTGTCCGTCATGGAACTGTTTTCAGGTAAAAACCGGCTCTTTGTTTGTTTTTACTGGGTGTTTTCCAGGTTTTGAATATAGTTGGTCAGTAACCTTCACATCTTTTTAAGTTCATTTTAATCATGTGCTTCGCTTCTGTTTTGCAAAAACAGAAGAAACATTGGTAAGGGCGGTGGAGATTCTTTGTAAAATATAGGTTTACTATAATTTATATTCATTCCCATAATCCTCCAACAACTTACTTACCAATTTTGCCTGACTGCTTACAATGTTATCGCTATCCTTACCAAGTTGCTCAACAAAAGCCATTATGTCTTTATCCACATCCTTAGCCTTTCCGGTTTGCAGCATGACACACCATGCTAATTTGTGCAGAAAAAGTGACTTGTCTTCGGGTTTTAGGTTGGTTTGTTTGCTTTGTGCCAGCAACTCAGTAAGTACCTGGTTTTGCGTATCTTTCACCGATTGGGTTAATGGCTGCACCCATGGCACAGTTAAAATATTTACATACTGAGGTTTACGCGCGGGGGGGAATTGAAAGAATGCTCCATTTTGCTGAGGCATATAGTAATTGATTTTGCCGTTTTCAATAATAACAGGACAGTGCTGTAGCTTTTCCTGCAAGGTTTGTGCCTTCAGAAACAGAGGAAGCACAAGGACAACTGCCATTGCGATTTGCCTAATAATTTTGAACTTTGATTTTTGCATTTTGATTTTATTTATACGACTAAGGCACTAAGCACACTAAGAATCACTAAGTTCATATTTTAAAATTAACACATTAACGCATTATCTAATTAGCACTTTCCCACTCATCACCTTCCCTCCACTCTGATACCTCACAAGGTATAACCCAGGTTTCCAACTCCCACTCGATATTTTTGTTTGTTTTTGGCCCGGCGGCAATACTTCTTCAGTCTGTATACGACCCAACACATCATACACACGCAAGGTACCTACCTGCTGAAAAACATTTTCAAAACCAACTGTAAACCCATCTGTTGCAGGATTTGGCATAATACTAAGGCTTTGCTGTGCCTCCTTCGCTTCCTTTACTGACACAAATGGTTCGCAATTGCACAATATGGTATCCGATACAATAGGGTATGGGCATAGGCTGTCGTAGGTAAAGGGTTGGGTATAAATGCTGTCGTACTCCAGGTTGGCATTGAGTTTGATGGCAAAGGCATCCCATGGACTTGAATAACCTATTGGAGTAAGCCCGGTACAGAATATTTTTTCGTCCATGGATATGGAAAGGCACTCCTCCAAAGGGGAACCATTTTCGTTTTGCATAGAACGTAATAAGTTGCCTGATGTATCAGCAGTGAAGACCCCCATATAAATCCAATCGAAATACCCATGTGTGCATTTGCCCACCATGGCAAGTGTGCTATCATTCAGAACATCCACATCCACAAGCATATTATTCAATGTATCGGAATGTAAAATACTTGAATATATTAAGTTTCCATTCAAATCGTATTTGTTCAAGCATGGCGGAACTATTGTATCAACAGGCCCATACCAAAAACCAACACTGTAGTAAGCATTTCCGTGTTGGATGCAACTGTATAATGCACCTATATTATTTGTATCAAGGCCATTGGGTTGTATCCATTCGGCATTGCCAATACTATCTGTTTTTACTAACAGATACTGCAGCCTGTCCCATCCAGGGTTTTGTGGATCAGGGTAATAGCAGTAGCCGGATAAAAGGAAACCATTATCAGATGTAAGCGCAAAATCATTAATTTCAGTACCATTGAAAGGGACTTCATCCTCAGGTACAATTTGATTAAACCAGTTGATTTTGCCTGTTGAATCAATACCCCACAATTGATTTCGTTCGATGGGGAAATTATTGCTTGCATATCGGGTGTGCAATACATAGTTTCCCGGTCTTGATTCTTTTATCCTATAAGAATATCCCTCTAACGGAATGTATTTACACCATAACAAATTACCACAATTATCAATTGATATAATATTTGGATAACTCCAACCGCCACTACCAAGTAACGCATAGCCACCTGAAGTAATAATTCCACCGTTGTTAGTTTCAATTGTTGAGCCACTAAAAAAAGTATAGCCTTGTATTCCGATTGTGTGAGAATACAATGCTTGTCCGTTCCTGTCTGTCTTTAAAAGCCATAATGCAGATTGATTATTGATCCTGTTAGCAAGTAATAAACCATTATCATAGGTTGTTGTTGAGGAATTGCAGAATTCTGTCAAATAAGGCAATCCATATTTTTTCTCCCAAATCTGAGAAATAGAA
>CAZBZA010000615.1:0-2415 GCA_964495865.1 uncultured Lentimicrobiaceae bacterium | reverse complement strand
CGCATCACAATATGCACAGGAATAACAGGCGATTGCCTGCCGGCCGGAACAAAATATTTATATGAAATATATCCAACACATGTAAAACGCACGGTATCGCCGGGCATGGCTGCAATGCGGAACTGTCCTTCCCAATTGCTGGTGGTTCCCCATCGCTGTGAAACATTTACAATATGCACACTTTCAATGTATTTGTCATCCGGATTGGTGACGAATCCCTGAACGGAAACTGCTTCATAAGTTTCTGCAACCTGTGCTTTCACATTCAAGAAAGCAAACACTAAAAGAAGAAAGAGAAGGCTGCTTTTGCGCATAAAACCGTTAATAACGCTGCAAAAGTAGCTGTAAACCAGGCAGAAGAAAAGTTAATACTTGTTAAAGAGGGAAACCTGAAAACCTGTTACGCCGATTTCGTAATCCAAATCCGATTTTATTAATTCTATCAGTTTGTTTGGGGGATCATATTTGCGAATGTGGCGAAAAATTGCATTTGAAAACAAAAAGTACATTAATAACGGCAAAATAGTCACATTTTTTTCGTCTGACCTTTTAAGTCATTTTTTTGTGTATATTTGTGGTACAACTATAAATATACACAAAATATGGAGTATATACACAGGGAAATAGAAGCTGAACTGGAAAAACTCGAAAGCCAGTATCCTGTATTTGTAATCACCGGGCCCAGGCAGTCGGGCAAAACCACACTTGCCCGTCATAAATACCCTAATCTGCCCTATTTCAGTTTTGAGAATCCTGATATCCGTCTGATGGCCCTTACCGATCCAAGGGCGTTCCTGAAAAACATACCTGATGGCGCCATTCTGGACGAGGTACAGCATGTACCCGATCTGATTTCGTACTTACAACAAATAGTAGACGAAAACAGGGAAAAGTCAAGGTTTATCCTTACCGGTAGTAATCAGTTTTTGCTGATGAATAAAATTACACAATCACTCGCCGGTCGTACAGCAATACTTAAGCTACTGCCTCTAAGCCTCAAAGAGCTTTCTTCGCATGATACAATGCTTACCAGTGAGCTTATTTTTAATGGGTTCTACCCGGTTGTTCATAGTCGCCAGGCTGACCCGACCAAAACATACCGCAATTATTACGAAACGTATCTTGAAAGGGATTTGCGGCATTTGCTCCAGATAAAAGATCTCAGCCTCTTTCAGAAATTTGTACGGATATGTGCCGGTCGGATAGGCAATCTTTTTAATGCTTCAGCAATAGCTGGCGAAACAGGTGTTTCTGTATCAACTGCTAAGTCATGGATTTCAATTCTGGAAGCATCTTATGTAATAATGCAGCTTCAGCCGTATTACGATAATATAAATAAGCGGCTTATTAAATCGCCGAAACTATACTTTTATGACACCGGGCTTGCATGTTATCTTCTTGGAATAGAAAATATTGTACAAGTTACGCGGGATCCGTTATATGGTGCCCTTTTTGAAAACATGGTAATCATGGATGCAGTAAAATACAGGTATAATAAAGGATTCGACCATAATTTGTATTTTTTCCGCGACAGCCACCACTCTGAAATAGATCTGATTTATAAAAGGGCAAATGAGTTAATCCCGATCGAAATTAAGTCAGCTCAAACTTACCATCCGGATTTCATGAAAGGAATACGCTATATTAAAAAATTGTTTCCGGATCGAATTCCCAGGAGTTTTTTAACCTATGATGGTGATATAGAACTCATACAGAACAACACTGAAATAATAAACTTTCGGAAACTTTCAGCAAAATTGTTTGAAGAGTGACGATATTCCCAGGCCCTGCTTACTCCGATTTTGTTACCACAATCCCGATTTCATTAATTCCATCGGTTTGAATTTTGGGGATCATATTTTCGAGCGTGATCTTGCAAGTTCCTTTATCACCCATATTGACTCCTTTCCAAAGGATCAACCGGGCTTCGGAATTGGTTGACTCGGGCTGTGTAATCATTTTGCCGTTTTCGCGCACCAGTAGGTTTACTTCACGCATGCGTTCCTCTCCTGCTGGCGTGGTTATGATTACATACAAAGGCAGTTTGTCATACTGAAATTTGTCACTGCAACGCACAACAAGCGTAATATCATATATTTTTGAGGGCTCAGCCACCGGAATATCAAATTGCTTTATGTCAAAGCGATCCCAGGTTGAATTTTTAATTGTCAGGTAGGTTTCGGATACAGGGCCCTTATTGCAGGAAGTAAATGCAATGGCAAACAGTAAGAAAAAAAAGGTGCTGATAATTCGTTTTACGATTTTCATATGAGTTTGTATTTTAATGTTCTTTAAAACCAGTTCTGTATTGAATTTATTGTATCCTTTTTCTCAAAATTTGTGTAACCCTCTTAGTGTCCCATTTCGCCCCTCGCCCCTCTCCTTGTCTCCCCTCTCCTTGTCCCCTTGTCCCCT
>CAZBZA010000614.1:0-2416 GCA_964495865.1 uncultured Lentimicrobiaceae bacterium | reverse complement strand
TTAATCCTGAAATGCTTATTTCCCTTTCTTTTCGAGGTCTTTTATACGAAGATTCCTGAATTTCAGCGGTGAACCATGCCCAAGGAATCCAATGTATCCTGATTTATTCAGTAATCCGGGATGTGGGTTTTTATCTATCGTTTTTGTTCCGTTTTTGCTGGCTTTGGCTATGTCGCCTTCCAGGATCACTTCACCGTTAAGCGTCACTTTGATTTTATTCCCTATTGCCTGAACCTCCTGGTAATTCCACTCGCCGACAGGTTTCTGAAATCCCCGTTTAGCGGGAATAACGCCATACACTGAACCGTGATACTGATAGGGCTGAAGGTTTTTATAAATATCGGCTTCGTTATCAAGTATTTGTAATTCCATTCCCACATATGCAGCATCACCTTCACGGGGAGTGCGAATTCCAAGCCCGTTGTTGGCTCCTGGCGTAAGCTGAAATTCAAAACGCAGGATAAAATCGCTGTACTCGTTGGCTGTATAAAGATTTCCTGATCCATGGTTCGAAGGATCGCAAACAATCATACCGTCGATTGCTGTATAATCGGTCAGGTTTCCCGACCAGCCAGTCATATCAATCCCATTGAACAATGGTGCAAATCCAGCCTGTTCTTCCTCTTTGCTGACATGGTAAGGTTCAGGGCGCGGAATTTCACGAATGTAAATATCCCTGAATTCGAGTTTGGTTCCATGAGCCTGTAATTCAATGGATTCTGTGGGGAAAATAGGTATGCTGCGATCCCAGTAATTTTCGAGAGTCACATTATCGACAACTAATTTCCCGTTCAGGTAAACAGTTACTTTTTCGCCTGTCATCAGTATCCGGAATGAATTCCAGTCGTTAACAGGATTGTCGGCTACAACAAGCGGTTTACTTGCGTTTTTCTGGTTGTTGTACAATCCGCCTGATCCTACCTGCGCACCCACTTCAACTCTTGAAGTGTCCCAGGTCTGCACCTGCGGTGATCCACGGAGGTAAATTCCACCATCGCCTTTGGCTTCCATGCGCCAGTCGAGGATAAGTTCAAAATCGCCATACAATTTTTCGGAACAGAGATTGTCGCCATTTCCTTCAAAAACTAAAATCCCGTTAATAGCTTTCCAAGATCCCTGCATACGTTCGTCCGCTTGTTTTTGCTTATCAGCCAGGGTTTGAGGATTCATTTTAGCCCGTGCGACCGGGTTTTCAACCAAACCTTTCCAGCCGCTGAGGTCTTTGCCGTTAAACATGGTTACAAATCCGTTAGCCTTTGGCAATGCTGACAGATGATTGAGCATATTTTGTTTCTGATAATTTGCTTCTGCATCCATATTCAGATTGATCGCTTTGCGGGCAATTTCCTCGACCACAGGTCCATATAAACCTGAATTAGTCAATATAATTGTGTTTACTGACTGAACAGCAGTTTGTTGTAGTTCCTGATTATCGAGATATTGCGAAACGAAAACCAGCGAAAGCAATGTGCTGTTTTTCGAAATTTCCTGCAAAACCAGCTTTTTATGATCACTTGTACGTGCAAGTTCCATTGCTTTGCGGAACATAAGGATTTTCTGATCCACAGCATTTTTCGATTGGTTGATACCCGAAATATAACTTTCGAGGGCCATCGCCTGAAATCTCTTATCCGGATTGTTTTTGCTGATTCTATAAAGCGCATCAAGAGCTGAATAATCGCTCCATTGAGTAAGCGCTTTTAGCGCAGTTTCTTTCTGCTCAGGATTTCCTTTTTCAAATGCATTTTCGACTATGGAAAGCGATTTTCCTCCTCCGGTTTTAGCCAGAACCAGGTAATAGCGGAGTTGTTTGTCGCCGGATTTATTCATCAGATTTTCAGTCAGTTCAATCTGTTTTTCCTGATTCCCTGTTTGTTTAACAGCTGAAAACAGAGCATCCTGCAATGCAATGATTTCATTTTGCCCGGAAGCTTTGTTAAGCAGGGTTGCAATTTTTTCGGCATCTTCCGGAGTGGAAAGCTGTTGTAACGCGTTGGCTGCAGCAAGGCGAACATTGGGATCAGCGTCCGAAGCTTCATTAAAAACCAATTCGGAATGTTTGGTTGCATTCCGTTTAGCAAGTATTTCGATAAAGGCAATACGGGAATTAACCGGAGAGTTGGGCAAAACCCGGGCAACTTCGTCAGTCACAGCAGGTCCTTCGATAGTAAGTAATGCGGTTTTCGCAGAACGGATAATTGTTTCATCACCAGTTTTAACAAGATCAACCAATGGGGCAACCGCCATTTCTTTCGCTGATTTAGCCGAAGCCGGGATTGCAGCTAATTGAACCAGTTGGTTTTTATCATTCAGCGATGCCAAGACAAAATCAGTGCAGTTTTTATCGTTGTAACCGGCGAGTACAGGGATCAATTCGGCTTTTAATTCCGGATTTTTGGTTTTCCTTGCTTTTTTG
>CAZBZA010000613.1:0-2429 GCA_964495865.1 uncultured Lentimicrobiaceae bacterium | reverse complement strand
CTTCGGCAATATTGGGAGCGGGAATGCCATGCACAATATCGGATACAATAGTTCCATAACCGAATTGCGGCAATAGCCAGAAATAATCGAATTTATACGTCAACAGGAAGGTTGGAATAAAAAAGGCAACAATAATGATCATGTATTGAATTACCATGTTTTTGGTGGCACCTATCATACCCGACAGCATGGTATATCCTACAACCACAGAGCCGCCTAATATTACAGCCCAGGTATAGTTAATTCCAAGTATCCATTTAAACATTAAGCCTACACCGCCAAACTGACCAACACAATAAGCAAATGAAATTATAATTGTAAAAATGGCACTGGTTGCCCTCAATCCCTGCGAATAATACCTGTCGCCAATAAAATCGGAAGCCGTGAATTTCCCGTATTTCCGTATCTGACCTGCCATTAAAACAAGCAGCAGCACATAGCCGCCAGTCCAGCCAACAACATAAGCCAGCCCATTGTAGCCTGAGCCATACATCATGCCTGCCAAGCCCAGCACCGAAGCAGCACTCATCCAGTTTGCGCCTATGGCCATACCCGAACTTACCACACTGATTTTTCTTCCGGCAGCATAATAGTCGGTTGTGTCTTTTGCGCTGTGTACAAGCCCAACCATCACAAAAACGGCCAGGATAGCTATCAGTATAATGGCAGGCCCTACCTTAAAACTTCCTTCTAATTGAGTTAAGCTTGCCGCATTAACCAAAACAGGGAAAATCAACAAGCTTAGTATTGATAATAATTTTTTCATGGGGTTCTATAGTTTGTGATCATTCAACAATGTTAAATCTCTTTTGAAGCCGCCCGATCCGCCAGCTATACAGCAGACTAAGCAGTACAAAAAGGATTAATAAAAATTCGGCTGTGTAGAAATAATGAAATGGAAATCCCAAAAATTTAGTATCCGTTAAAAACGACTGGTTATGAATTAAATATACCTTCATTATTTCGGGTAATGAATTAATAGTTTTATCGCTTAACTGAGGAACATCTGCTTCGGTAAGATTAAAGGCAATTATTGTAGATTCAAGGCTTGAAACCGGATAGCCATAAATTGAAGATACCTGGTTTATTATTTCTTTTTTCGATTTGTCAAGGGCTTCCTTAGCCTGTACAAAGCTCTGGTCATTGGTTGATGCAGCTAGACTTTCCCTGCCGGATTTAAAATCCTGAACATTTTTCAGTAAGGCGGCTTTCGCTGAACTGTCGATTGAATTGTAGGTGTTCCAACTCAAAGCATCAGCCAGTATTACCCTGTCATCCTTTTTTAGCGAGGATTTTCCGAGCACCGCGGTAACACTCGAAACAAAGTCCTTTCTTTCAATGGCGGTAGCATTGCCTGTTTTTACTTTTTCCCATACCGATTCGTAGGTGGTGTAAGCCTTTTCGGGGGTTGGCTTTTCAATAACCCTTAACAGAATCTGAAATCCAAATACTGCCACAGCCCAGAAGACCAGCATCGAAATAATGATGTTTCTCACTCTTCGGCTGTAATCGCTGTTGGGTTTGAAAAGGCTGAAATTGTAGTCGTTGTTTGTTTCCAATTTATATGTATTTAGTTGATTATGTGTATATGGCTTCATTTTGGAAATCCAAATATACAGTTTATGCAAGCTAACAAATCGCTGAATGAATTGAAATGTAACATTGTTTTACAACAACTTTTAAATAACTTTACAGGCAAAATCCCACTCATGCGGTTCTCGAAAAAGATAAGCTGCGATACCTGTGAACTGAAATGTGATATTTATTCAACCTTGACCGAAAAGGGCAATAATTATCAGCAAGTCAACCCGTTGCATGCTCATTTTAAAAAGCATGATGTGATTTGCAAACAAGGTACCGAGGTATCACATGCACTGTTTCTGGTTAAAGGCTCAGCCAAATTGTATATAGAAGGACTCAACAACCGGAATATCATACTATATATTTTAAAGCCCCCTGCTTATATCGGTTTGCTTTGTTTTTTCGAAAACCCGGAGTATTCCTATTCTGTTTCTGCACTTGAGGATTCAGAAGTTTGTTTTATTGAACTAGATCTGGTTAAAAAGCTTTATATCGAAAATCATGATTTGTTGCTGAGTTTGAATAAAGCTTTCGGGAAATCGGTTTCGGCGATTATGAAGAAATTAATTTCACTTAACCAGAAACAAATCAGGGGACGATTTGCCGAAAACCTGATATATTTGTCGGAGATGCACCAGAGCCACAAATTCCATTTAGGCATGACCCGGAAAGAAATAGGCGAAATGATAGCTATTTCGGAGGAAAATGCTGTACGGCTCTTTACCGAGTTTTCGAAAGAGAACATTATTTCGTTGAAAGGCCGGGAAATTGAAATACTGGATATGGCACTCGTGAAAAAAATAAGTGAGGTGGGGTAGGTGGAGTTTAAGTGAAGAGTGAAGAGTGAA
>CAZBZA010000612.1:0-2436 GCA_964495865.1 uncultured Lentimicrobiaceae bacterium | reverse complement strand
GATTATCACTGCCTCGAAAACAGGAAAAAACACATTGCTTGCAGGTATAATTGCCATGGTACAGGAAGCGCAATCGGGGAAACCGCCCATTCAGAAACTCGCCGATAAAATTGCATCCGTTTTTGTACCGGTTGTGCTGGTAATTTCGCTTATAACATTTATTACATGGTGGGTGTTCGGTCCCGAACCATCAAGTACATTTGCTTTCCTCACAACCATTAGCGTTCTGATTATTGCCTGTCCGTGTGCTCTCGGGCTGGCCACTCCAACTGCGCTAATGGCTGGCATTGGCAGAGGAGCTGAACTGGGAATCCTGATCCGGAATCCCGAAAGTTTGGAAATAGCTTGTAAAATTAATGCAGTGATCTTCGACAAAACAGGAACATTGACCACAGGAAAACCGGAAGTAACTAAAAGCACATGGTTTAAAAAAGATGATATTTCGGAACAGCTTTTATATTCGCTCGAAAAACGATCGGCTCATCCGCTTGCTTTTGCCATTGCTTCACTTTTCGAAAATTTCCAACTGTTGCCTTTGGATAGTTTTGAGGATATTCCCGGTAAAGGCATTAAAGCAGATTATAAAGAATACAGTTGCCTGGTTGGGAAGCGATCATTTTTGGAAGAAAACAACATAGCAATTCCAGAGGAAACGGATGAAAGCAGTTCAGTGTTTTTTGCTGTTAACGGCGAAACTTTTGCCGCATTCGCAGTTGAAGATACCATACGAAAAGATTCAGCCGAGGCAATCCGCACACTTCGTAAAGAAGGAATAGAGGTATTTATGCTTACCGGCGATAAAGAATCAGCTGCTGCTGAAATGGCTTCTAAAACAGGAATTAAAAATTATTTCTCCGGCGTGCTCCCCGCTGATAAAAACATTTTTGTCAGGGATTTGAAAAACAAAGGATACAAGGTCGCGATGGTTGGTGATGGTATAAATGATTCGGCTGCATTGGCCGAAGCTGACCTGGGTATTGCAATGGCAAGCGGTTCGGATATCGCACTCGGAAGCGCCGGTATAATCCTCATGCACAGCGATCTGCGGGCTGTTGCTCAATCCATACGATTATCAAAAGATACCGTGAAGATTATCAGGCAGAATTTCTTCTGGGCATTTTTCTATAACATAATCGCCATACCGGTTGCGGCAGGATTACTTTATCCTTTCACAGGTTTTTTACTCAGCCCCATGATTGCCGGTGCTGCAATGGCAATGAGTTCGGTAACCGTTGTACTTAACAGTTTGCGGCTGAAACGGATTTTTTAAAATGAGCCATAATCACGACCATAATCATAACCATAAATCAGAAGCTAACCTAAAAATGGCTTTCTGGCTGAATGCTGTTTTCGCTGTTATTGAAGTTGTTGGGGGAATACTAACCAACAGCATGGCTATACTTTCCGATGCTTTTCACGATCTCGGCGATTCGGTTGCGCTGGGATTGGCCTGGTATTTTCAACGGTATTCATCAAGACAGCGCGACGAAATTTATACATACGGATATAAAAGGTATTCGCTTGTTGGCGCAACAGTAAGTGCCCTGATATTGCTCGCCGGATCGGTAATTATTATCACAAACGCCATACCCCGGTTGCTTGCACCCGAACCTGTTCACACGCAGGGAATGCTTTACCTTGCCATTGCCGGTATTATTATTAACGGGATGGCCATGTTCCGGTTAAAAGATGGCGAAAGTCAGAACGAAAAGGTAATTTCCCTTCACCTGCTCGAAGATGTTCTGGGTTGGGTTGCTGTGCTTGTGGCTAGTATCATCATGCATTTTTGGGATATTCCTATCCTCGATCCTATTCTTTCACTGCTGATTACATCATTTATTCTGTACAGGGTTTTCGGAAATATGAAGCAGACTTTCAGGATATTTATGCAGGCAACACCATCGGGCGAACAAATCAGCCATTTTACGAAACACCTGATTGAAACAGAAGGTGTAAAGGGCGTTCACGACATGCATTTCTGGACGATGGATGGCACCTATAACATTGCTTCCATGCATATAATTGTTGATCCTGAAATAACGGTTTCGCAAACTGAAACCATCAAGTTAAGTATCAGATCGTACTTAAAAAAGGAAGGATTTGATCATTCAACCATCGAAATAGAATCGGATGGAAAACAATGTGAATTGCACGATTGTTAATTAAGTATTGATTTTCCTTATCATTCACTTGTATAGTCGCAGCACTCATTAAAAACAGAACTACATGAAAACCATACGGTTTAAAACCAACCTGAAATGCGGCGGATGCGTAAAAGCAATTACGCCCGGCCTCGAAAGTCTTAATATTATTGATACGTGGAGCGTTGACCTCGAAACCCCCGATCGCATACTCGAAATAAAAGCTCCTGAAGATGTTTCGGAACAAGTGATAGAAAGCGTAAAAAAAGCCGGCTATCAGATAAGCCGGCTTTGA
>CAZBZA010000611.1:0-2437 GCA_964495865.1 uncultured Lentimicrobiaceae bacterium | reverse complement strand
AGGCGTGCGGGAATTAAAGGTTTCGCAGATTATGATACCGCTGACCTATAATTTTTTCCTTTTCAGGAATCTGCTGCCCGAGGCTGATATTCAGTTAAAACTTGGATATGCAGGCCAGCTTAATTTTGTTTCAGAAAGTGGTACTGGCACTTTACCTGATTATTCAGTAAAACCATGGTCGAACGGAGCCACATTCGGAATTTCCGCTTTCCCGGTTCAGTTTAAAAACGGCAGCAAGCTGGGTTTTTATTTCGACGCTTACCGAGGAACGCAGGTTTACGAGGATTTCTACAACCAGAAATCATTTGAAATGCCGGGATCGAGTTTTATGAAGTTTGGGTTTAAATACCAGCTTCGCTGAAATTCCAAGTCCAAAATTCCAAGATCCAAATTCCAAGGGCCAAATTCCAGTCTTGAAAAAAATAGAAAATAGTGAAATAGTAAATAGTAAATAGTAAAGAAATTGTGTTCCGTGCCTTGGGATTTGGAATTTGGGATTTGGGTCTTGGGTCTTTAGATTATTAACGCCTGTAATAAAAAACAAAGTAATGAAGTACATCTTTCCCGTTCTGCTGATTCTCCATGGAGCCATCCACCTGATGGGTTTTGCGAAAGCTTTTAACTATGCAGCTATCGAAAACATTCATTCCACAATTTCAAAACCAGTTGGCTTGCTTTGGCTATTGGCCTGCGCTTTATTCGTGGCAGCAGGAATTGCTTTGCTTGCAAAAGCTGATTGGTGGCACTTTCTTGCATTTGCTGCAGTTTTACTTTCCACAGTGTTGATAATCAACATCTGGAATGATGCGAAATTCGGAACCATTGTGAACATTATAATTCTTGCTGCTGCAATAACAGGATATGCTACTGCAAATTATTACAACTGGTACCAAAAGGAGGTACAAGCAGGACTGAGCCAGACTGCAGCTTTACCTGTTTCGGTTTTAACCGAACAAGATATAGCCTTTCTGCCCGAACCAGTGAAAAATTACATTCGCTACACAGGTTCAGTTGGGAAACCTAAAGTGGAAAATTTCAAACTGGAATTCACTGGTCAGATAAGGCAGGATGAAAAGTCGGCATGGATGCCTTTTATTACCGAACAGTATAATTTCATTAATACTTCCACCCGCCTGTTTTTTATGAAAGCTGTTATGAAAGGCCTTCCGGTTGCAGGTTTTCACTCATTTAAAAATGGCGACGCCTTTATGGATATTCGCCTGCTTTCGTTGTTTAAAGTGCAGTACCAGGCAGGGAAAGAAATGGGGATTGCCGAAACGGTGACTTTTTTTAACGATATGTGCTGCATGGCTCCAGCTACTTTAATTGACAAACGTATTACATGGCTCGAATCGGACAGCAGCAAGGTAAAAGCGGAATTTACGAATAACGGGATCACCGTTTCCGCATGGCTCTGGTTTAACGAAAAAGGAGAGCTTTACAATTTTATATCCGACGACAGGTTCGCAGCCGGCAAAAATGGTTCGATGAAACGTATCCGCTGGTCAACACCGATGAAAAACTACCGCGAAATTAACGGCTACAAACTTGCGTCAGTGGCCGAAGCAATTTATTCGTACCCCGAAGGAGATTTGTGTTATGGTACGTTTACCCTGAAACAGATAAAATACAACTGCAAATAATCGTATATAAAGCTGCAGTGTCATTACAAAGTAATGTTATAATGTGTCTAACTAAAACGGTTTCCCTAAAACAGATTAGCTTCGCTACTGTAAATCAGGGAGTTTGCCCGATTACTGCAGACAATCCGGCTTCTTCTTCTGTTAACGGGTTTGCATAAAAATAGTGTTTCCCCGAAACCTTATAAACTACCGTTTGTTATATACCCGATACTTATATCCATGAACAAAAGACCATGTTATGAGACACTTATATCTAATTTTCTTGATTCTCCTGTTCGTAAGCAGCTCCTGTTCACAGCTAAATTCAAAAATGAACAGTAAGATGTGGGAATTATCCGCCAGGGTGGATTCTTTGTCAACACAAGTTGCAGCCTTAAATGAACTTACTGAGCTTCAGGACGAAGAGCTTATGTGGCTTCAGAATGAGCTGGCTGAATTGAAAAAAGTAAAAGCAGAAAAACAGGCTTCGTCTTCAGCCACTCCCTTAGCAGCTCCCTTATCAAAAACCGCTGTAAAAGAAGTAGTTGATACCCAATGCCAGGCAATCACCAATTCGGGCAAAAGATGCAGCCGCACTGCGTTGAAAGGATCAAACTATTGCTGGCAGCACAAAGCAACCTACGAACCCGATATACCGGCTAAAAAATAATCGGGGAAAAATTTACGCCCGAAAACTAACTGTATTTTATACTTATTCCTGCAAAACAAACGCTATACTTATTTTAACAGAAAGGGAACCAAAATGGTAAAGACTTCATTAATGCTTATTCTTTTAACGCTGATACCAGTAAATG
>CAZBZA010000610.1:0-2437 GCA_964495865.1 uncultured Lentimicrobiaceae bacterium | reverse complement strand
TTATCCGCAGGAATAAACAAAAGCGGCTCCCGAAAGGAGCCGTATTTGTTACATTTTAATTTCGTCGAGGTTTTTATTTAAAAACCTATAATCTGTTAGCTGGTAAGCATTTACCGGAGCGAGATTAATCCATTTTTTATATTTAAAATACCATTTCCATTGTATTGACCTAAATAATCCGCCTTGTTTTAAAAATGCATAAACAAAAGGATGAAGGTTAATCAATAAGTAGGGTTCATTCTGATCCTGCAGGAGATACTGAATATTATTTTCAATTTCGTCAGTAAGCAGGATACTAGGTTTTATTTCGCCGGTACCTCCGCACGACGGACATTTTTCAAGGATAGAAACATTGGTTTCCGGCCGAACACGTTGGCGGGTAATCTGCACCAACCCAAACTTGCTTGGAGGTAAAATGGTGTGTTTGGCATTATCTTTCGCCATTTCGTCTTTCAGGCGTTGATAGAGCCGGCGTCGGTTGGAGCCTTCGTGCATATCGATAAAATCGACAACAATAATACCACCCATATCGCGCAGCCTGAGCTGTCGGGCGATTTCCGTTGCTGCTTCAAGGTTCACCAAAACGGCGTTTTCTTCCTGGCTGCTGTCGCTGTTAACTTTATGACCGCTGTTAACATCAATTACATGCAGTGCTTCGGTATGTTCAATAATAAGGTAAACGCCGCTTTTAATGGTAACAATTTTGCCAAAGGAATTTTTAATCTGTTTATCGATACCAAAATTATCGAAAATCGGAATTTTCCCTTTGTAAACTTTTACAATTTCAACTTTATCGGGCGAAATAGTCCGGATATAGTTTTTTACTTCCTCGGCAACGTTAGCATCGTCAACATGAATATTATTGAACGATTCGTTAAGCATATCGCGAAGGATAGCTGAAGTACGGTCGAGCTCGCTGATAATTTTCTGGGGCGGTTTGGCACCATACATTTTCTGGGCTACCGATTCCCATTTCTGAACCAGTGCATTCAGATCGGCATCGAGATCGGCCACACGTTTGCCTTCGGCAACGGTACGGATTATTACGCCGTAATTTTTAGGGCGTATGCTCGAAATAAGTCTTTTAAGGCGGTTACGCTCTTCGGCGCTTTTTATCTTTTGCGAAATAGAAAGCCTGTTGCTGAATGGAACGAGCACCAGGTAACGGCCTGCAAAAGAAATTTCGGAAGATATTCGCGGTCCTTTGGTAGATATAGGCTCCTTGGCAATTTGTACCAGGATATGCTGATTTGGTGAAAGTACCTGTGAAATTTTACCTGTTTTTTCAATATCAGGTTCCACTTCGAAATCTGTCATCTGTATTAGCGCATCTTTACCCGCCAAAGCGTTACGCGTATATTTCTGAAACGAATTTATCTGTGGACCCAGATCGAGGTAGTGCAGGAAAGCATCTTTTTCGTAACCAACATCAACAAAAGCGGCATTTAGCCCGGGCATGATTTTCTTTATCCGCCCAAGATATACATCGCCAACTGCAAAACTATTATTAGTTTTCTCCTTATTTAACTCTACCAATACTTTTTCTTCGAGAAGAGCGATGTTAACTTCCGAAGATCCGGCATTTATAATTAATTCTTTATTTATCACAGCTATATTAGCTTATCAGATAATTACACCTATTCACATCGGAATGCCGGTATTCAAGCACAAAGATGTGAGGGTAAAAGTACGTAAAAAAAATTTCACCACATGAAATAACACATATTTCATGTGATGAAATCAGAGAGTTTAATCGTGGTTATTTCTTCTTATGGCGATTCTTGCGTAAACGTTTTTTGCGTTTATGCGTCGACATTTTATGTCTTTTTCTTTTTTTTCCGCTTGGCATAGCTTATTTGTTAACTGTAGATGTTTTATTTAACTTTATTCTTCACTTCACCTACAAAAACCTTAGCAGGTTTAAATGATGGAATATTGTGAGCAGGGATGATAATGGTGGTGTTCTTCGAGATGTTACGGCCGGTTTTCTCAGCTCTTTGTTTTACTACGAAACTACCAAAACCTCTGAGGTAAACATTTTCGCCATCAGCCATTGCTTTTTTAATAGCATCCATGAATGCTTCTACGGTTTGCTGTACAGCTACTTTTTCGATGTTGGTTTTACTGGCTATTTCAGCAACGATTTCTGCTTTAGTCATTTTTCAAAATGTTTTAATGAATTGATTATAAATTTCTTAATGGGGTGCAAATATAGGGACTTTTTTTAACTCCAAAGCGAAAGCACACTTTTTTTTGAATAGTTTTAAAGAAAAATGCAATTTTTTTATGTTCTGATAAAATTCTTTGTCAAAATATTTGGAAATTGAAAAAATATACTACTTTTGCAGTCCCTACCAAGCACGGTGTCGTAGCTCAGTTGGTAGAGCAACGGACTGAAAATCCGTGTGTCACTGGTTCAATTCCAGTCGACACCACC
>CAZBZA010000609.1:0-2438 GCA_964495865.1 uncultured Lentimicrobiaceae bacterium | reverse complement strand
ATGGTGGTAAAAAACGATCCTACTTTGATGTTTACCAATGCCGGTATGAACCAGTTTAAAGACTGGTTTCTGGGCAACGAACCTGCAAAATGGCCGCGTGTTGCCGATTCGCAGAAATGCCTCCGCGTTTCCGGAAAACATAACGATCTGGAAGAAGTGGGCCACGATACATACCATCATACCATGTTCGAAATGCTGGGCAACTGGTCGTTCGGCGATTATTTTAAAGAAGAAGCCATTGCCTGGGCCTGGGAATTGCTCACCGAAGTTTACAAAATTGACAAAGAAAAATTATATGTAACCATTTTTGGCGGCGATGCTGCCGATAATATGGCCGAAGATACCGAAGCCCTCGAAATATGGAAAAAATACATTTCGGAAGATCGCATTTTAAGAGGCTCGAAAAAAGATAATTTCTGGGAAATGGGCGATACCGGTCCATGCGGCCCGTGTTCCGAAATCCATGTTGACATTCGCAGTGAAGCTGAAAAAGCTAAAATCCCCGGTGATCAGCTTGTTAACAACGACCATCCGCAGGTTATCGAAATCTGGAACAACGTTTTTATTCAGTACAACCGACAGGCTAACGGCTCACTGGTTCCGCTGCCTGCAAAACATGTGGATACCGGCATGGGATTCGAGCGCCTGTGCATGGTACTGCAGGGAACGCAAAGCAATTACGATACCGATGTTTTCACACCTTTGCTTGCCGAAATCGCAAAAATCACCGGTATTCCTTACGGTAGCGATACAAAAAGTGATGTCGCCATGCGGGTTATTGCCGATCACCTTCGTGCTGTAACTTTTGCCATTGCCGACGGACAACTTCCTTCGAATGTAAAAGCCGGTTACGTGATCCGCCGTATTCTGCGCCGTGCAGTTCGCTATGCCTATTCGTTCCTGAATATGCGCGAACCGCTGATGTACAAGCTTGTAGCAGTTCTCGAAGCTCAGATGGGTGAGTTTTTCCCTGAACTGAAACGCAACCACACCCTTATCGAAAAAGTGATTCACGAAGAGGAAGCTTCCTTCCTCCGCACGCTGGCAACAGGCATTGTTAAGTTCAACCAGTATATCGCATCACATCCCGACCAAAAACTTATTAAGGGCGACTTTGCTTTCGAAATGTACGATACGTTTGGTTTCCCGATCGATCTTACCGAACTTATGAGCCGTGAGTTGGGCTGGGATGTGGATATGGAAAATTTCGGCATAAAACTGGAAGAGCAGAAAAACCGTTCGCGCCGCGATGCAACCGTTTCAACCGACGACTGGCATGTGCTCGAAGCCTCAGAAAGCACTGAATTCCTGGCCTACGACGCTAATGAAGCTGATGTGAAAATTACCCGTTACCGCAAAATTACAGCCAAAGGAAAAGATGTTTATCAGCTTGTTTTCGACCGGACTCCTTTTTATGCCGAAAGTGGCGGACAAACCGGCGATACCGGAACCCTGGTTTCGGCCAACGAAATACTCAGGATTACCGACACCCGCAAAGAAAACAACCTCATTGTTCATATAGTTGATAATCTGCCCGATAATCCTGAAACCGGTTTCCACGCAGTGGTAGATATGGAACGCAGGACAGCCACAGCCAATAACCATTCGGCAACGCATCTTCTGCATTATTCGCTCCGCAAAGTCCTTGGGACACATGTGGAACAAAAAGGCTCTTTCGTTGGACCCGATTATCTTCGCTTCGACTTCTCACATTTTCAGAAAGTTACAGAGGATGAACTACTTGCCATCGAAAAAATGACAAACCAACTGGTACGCGAAAACTCGCAGCGCGAGGAACACCGGGCTGTTAAAATGGAAGAAGCCGTAAGTATGGGTGCTCTTGCTTTTTTTGGAGAAAAGTACGGTGATAAAGTCCGCGTAATCCGTTACGGCGATTCCGTTGAACTTTGTGGCGGAACACATGTAAACGCAACCGGGCAAATCGGTATGGTTAAAATTGTAAGCGAAGGAGCCATTGCTGCCGGAATCCGCCGTATTGAAGCCATTACCGCTGCCAAAGCCGAGGAATATGTTTATGAACAGGAAGCCTTGATAGCAGGATTGAAACAAATGGTTAAAAGTCCGACTGAGCCATTAAAAGCCGTTCAGCAACTTATCGATCAGAATGCCGAACTGCGCAAAGCAATGGAAGCGCTGAACCACGAAAAAGCAATGAAACTAAAAGATGAGCTTATAGGGCAGGTTCAGAATATTGATGGTATTAATTTCCTTTCAAAAAGGATTGATGCCGACGCTACCGCAGCCAAAGATATTGCTTTCGGAATGCGCGCTGTTGTTGAGAACCTTTTCCTTGTACTGGGTTCCGAAAACGATGGAAAAGCTACCCTGAGCGTTTTGGTTTCCGATGATTTAATTGCATCCAAAAATATGAATGCCGGCAATATTGTGCGCGAACTCGCCAAAGCTATACAAGGCGG
>CAZBZA010000608.1:0-2440 GCA_964495865.1 uncultured Lentimicrobiaceae bacterium | reverse complement strand
GAAAACTTGCTACAGCCATGTTCAACCTTATTCCTGAATACCTGATGGAAAAAGGAGATGACAAATACGAAAAACTCCGCAAAAAGATATACAAATACGAAGAACAGTCGGACGAGATTGACAGGGGAATTACACATTTCCTTACCCGTATTTCCGAAAATAATCTCTCCGAAGCCAACTCGCGCCGCATCACTGCTATGTTTAAAATAACGGATGATATCGAGAGTATTGCTGATCAGTGCGTGCAGATGGAACGCACCATACAGAGAAAAAATGAAGCAAAAGCCTGGTTCTCGCAGGAAATGAGGGACGAACTGTTTTCGCTTTTCAGCCTTGTAAACGAAGCCCTGGTAACCATGAATGAAAATCTTTCGCATGAATACCGCCCCGGAATTCTTGCTAAAGCAGCTGAAAACGAAATCAAGATCAATGAGTTACGCGACAAACTGCTTCTAAAAAACAAGCAACGGATCGAAAGTGGCGAAAACGACTATAAGTACACCGAATTTTATGTTGAACTCATAAAACACTGCGAATCCCTGGCCGATCATGTTATTAATGTTAACCAGGCCATTGCAAGCAACACAAAGTAAACACAGAATTAACATTAACTTAACATTCGGTGCAGGATGCTTCTTTTAGCTTCCTTAATTTTGCAACTGAATTAACAAATAGCCTTAATGGAAAATATCTACCTTGTTTTCGTAATCATCTTGTTTTTTCTGGCATTTTCGGACCTTATCGTAGGTGTTGCCAATGATGCCGTAAATTTCCTGAATTCAGCAGTAGGATCAAAAGCGGCATCGTTTAAAACAGTGTTAATAGTAGCCAGCGTCGGGATTATTGTTGGTGCAACTTTTTCGAGCGGGCTTATGGAGATTGCCCGAAAAGGACTTTTTTATCCCGGGCAATTCAGTTACAACGAAGTTTTGATCATTTTCCTGGCTGTAATGATTACGGATGTAATATTGCTCGACTTATTTAACACTTTCGGATTGCCTACCTCCACAACGGTTTCTATTGTTTTCGAACTTCTGGGTGCTTCAGTAGCTGTTGCAGTAATAAAAATCACGGGCGACGGGCAGAATCTGCAGGAATTAGGACAGTATATCAATACAGGTAAAGCACTGGTAATAATTTCCGGTATTCTTGTTTCGGTAGCCATTGCTTTCAGTTTCGGATCGCTTACTCAATATATTACCAGGGTATTGTTTACTTTCAACATAAGGTATAATTTGAAATATTATGGAGCCATCTGGGGAGGTATTGCTATAACCGGAATTACTTATTTTATGCTTATCAAAGGTGCAAAGGGAGCTTCTTTTATTACCCCGGAGCATCTGGAATTTATCAGCAATAATACTACTTCAATAGTTTTGGGAAGCCTGATAGCCTGGACTGTTATTTTACAGTTACTCATGCTGCTTTTCCGCATTAATGTTTTAAAAATAATTGTCCTTACCGGAACCTTTGCCCTTGCAATGGCATTTGCCGGAAACGACCTGGTAAACTTTATAGGAGTTCCGCTCGCTGGATTAAAAGCATATCAGTTATTTTCAGCAGCTCCCGGGGCCGATCCCAACACATTCCTGATGACAGGATTAGCCAATGATGTGAAAACGGAAACATGGATGTTACTTATTGCCGGAATTGTTATGGCTGTCACACTCTGGACATCAAAAAAAGCCCGGTCGGTAATTGAAACCGAAGTTAATTTAAGCCGGCAGGGCGAAGGAGCTGAAAGGTTTAACTCATCTATTTTATCGCGCAACCTGGTAAGAGGAATAATGAATATGTCAATGGCTATTGACCGTCATACTCCTGTGCGAATCAGCCGATGGCTTTCAAGCCGTTTTAAAGAACCCGATGAGGTTACCATAAAAGAAATGCCCGAGGGAGCGGCTTTTGATATGCTGAGAGCAAGCGTAAACCTTGTTGTTTCAAGTATGCTTATAGCTCTCGGAACTTCGCTTAAACTTCCCCTCTCAACCACCTATGTTACTTTCATGGTAGCTATGGGCAGTTCACTTTCTGACCGTGCCTGGGGCCGCGAAAGTGCCGTTTACCGTATAACCGGGGTACTTTCGGTAATCGGGGGTTGGTTTTTTACAGCATTAGCCGCTTTCCTGGCCTCCCTTATTATGGCTATAATCCTTTTTTATGGCGGATTAATAGCAACCTTTGGACTCCTGTTTCTTGCAGGCTTCCTGATATACCGCACACACCTCATTCATGTGCGCCGCACCAACGACCGCAAAGCCGAAGACCTTGAAAATGATTTCAGCAGCGAAGTAACCTCCGACTCCATAATTCAAAAGTGTTCGTTAACCATACAACAGGTGCTGGAAGATAGCCTTATCATATACAAAGAAACCATGATGGGCCTGATGGATGAAGACAGGAAAAAACTAAAAAGCGCCAAAAGCGGGTCCGACTCACT
>CAZBZA010000607.1:2032-2443 GCA_964495865.1 uncultured Lentimicrobiaceae bacterium | reverse complement strand
ATTACAAGCTGATAAAACTATCAGATGCTTAATAAAGCACGCTTTTTTTTATTAACCGAAATTTAAGAAATAATTGAATAAGAATGCTCAAAACCTCAAAAAAAATATTGGCACTCTACATTTAAGGTCAGGATAAGGTAAAGATTAAATATTGCTTTATGGAAATGGGAGAATAAAAAAGTAGTTAGCGGTTGTCTAGCCGGGTGGGATTTTTAACTTAGTAAAGCGATCTCATTCCACGCAGTTTAAAGGGGATAAACAATTAATACAGATTTGTGTAAGAAGATGAAAGTGATGGATATTGAATTTGACACGTCTGCAAAATCAAATGATCGGTCGTGCAATGAAAGTAATCACACTTACAAAGCCATTTGACACATCTGCAAAATCAAATGATCGGTCGTGCAATGA
>CAZBZA010000607.1:0-1932 GCA_964495865.1 uncultured Lentimicrobiaceae bacterium | reverse complement strand
AAGTAATCACGCTTGCAAAGTCATTTGACACGTCTGCAAAATCAAATGATCGGTCGTGCAATGAAAGTAATCACGCTTGCAAAGTCATTTGACACGTCTGCAAAATCAAATGATCGGTCTTGCAAACAAAAAGAACACCCTTGCAATTTATATTGCACGTTTGCATGATCATCAGATATGGAGTGTTCACGGAACTCTGTCTGCTAATCCATCTGAACTAAGCAATGGCTAATCTGTAGATTTCAGTATTAATGACAAGATGAAGTTTCTGCTATCACATTTTCTCGAAACCGAAAACCTAAAACTGTAGTAAGATTTATCGTCCCCCTTTGCAAAAAGGGGATAAGAGGGGGATAAGAGTGGAATTATGTTAGCGGATCAATCTTCAAATTTTTACATCATAGCATCATCACCTTTTTATCCTAATTAGACAGAAATGCCGAAAATCTGACGTTTTTTTTTACTAAAAATCGAAAATATTTTTTTCAGTCAGCACAAGATACCATCTAACATGCTTATATACAGATATATAAACCAGTAAAAAATATTTTCATTTTACCCTATTACTTTTCGTCCTCAGTTCTATTAATATGTATATAGGTTTGTTTCTTTTTTTTTACTAATCAAAAACTAAAAAAAACTTTTAAAAACTAGTATCATGAACAAGGTTCAAAACAATCACCTTACCATGCACATTTCAACGAGCGTGGTATTAAATGAAAATGCAGGTAAATTCGAAAACTTTACTGCATATCAGGCTTTAAAAGCCACAATCGACGAAAGTATAACCAACGAGCAAGCATTGGCCAACAGCCAGGAGATGCACAAGCGAAATTCGGTTGCTTCTAAAAATCAGGTAAAAGATGAAGCATCCGAATACATCCTCGACCTCTCACGGAAACTGTCAGCCTATGCAATCGTCATTGCCGACCGTACATTGCACGACAAAATCAGGTTTAGCGAAAGTACAGTAAAAAGATGTAACGATAATAAACTGGTACTTATTTTCGAAACTGTGCTTGCCAGTGCAAACCAATACCAGGAAAATTTACTGGAATATGGTGTAACCGAACAATCGCTTTCCGAAGGTATTAGTTTACTTGCTTCGCTTAAAGCTGAAATACAAAATAAGTGGCTAAGCAATTCAGTGCAGAAGCAACTTACAGTGCAATTGGAGCAACAATTCAAAACTACCGATGCAGGGCTTGGTACCATCGATGCAATGGTCGAAACCATGCGTCTAAGCGATCCTGTTATGTATCGTTTGTATCGCAATGCCCGCAGGAAACACAAAAGTGGTAGAACTAAATTATCAGCCATTGGCAAAGTGTTTGATTCGGTTACTAATTTGCCACTGCTGAAAGCTAAAATCAGTATTGCTGAATACGACAGCAATAAAGCAACTGCTGGTGCCGACCTTATGAAAAATGTTAAATTTTCAGGGGTATCAGGCCAATTCCAGCTCAAATCTCTGGCTACAGGCACATACCTGCTTAAAGTTATGTATGCAGGATATGATGAACAGGAGATTACCGTGCACATCAACGAAGGTGTTCTCACTCGTGTTGAAATTCCATTAACCAAACTTAACTAGCCGACAGCAAATGCAACAATCAGAAAAAACCTATAGCTGTTTGCGCGTATCGTTGTGATTTAAGCACTGATCCAGTGCTGTAAAACAACAAGGAATAGTTTAACCAAAAAGATCCCTGCGGCCGAAAGGTGGCGGGGATTTTTCGTCAAGGCCAGCGCGCGACAATAAGTCGCACACTCACTATTTATTAATGCAAAACACACGTTACTTAGTACCAAATGCATAAAAGGCCAGTGTGCTTATGGGAGGGCGTGAGGTTTTAGTTAACGCAATACATTTGCTATTCTTAAGTATGTTCATAAAGTGTTGATAATTAATCATGAGATTGAGGTGTGGAG
>CAZBZA010000606.1:0-2457 GCA_964495865.1 uncultured Lentimicrobiaceae bacterium | reverse complement strand
TAAAACTCTCCTGTCCGCCATGAAGTTTTAATACATACGAACCAGATTTTAGATTACTGGTGGAGATTCGGGTTGTTTCGGAGTTAAATGGCTGACTGAAAACCAGATTTCCGGTTGTTCCGTAAATTGAAATAGTATTATATTTCTGGCAATCGGCTGGAGAGCACTTAACTTCAAAATAATCTTTTGATGGGTTTGGGTAAACCTTTATTGAGTTATTTTCGATTCCTTCGTTCGATTTTGTGGTAAGAGTTTCGCAGTCGTCAAGCTTTACAAATTCAAGCAGTCCGTTATTATTCATTGTGCCGCGCCAACAGCTTCCGTCGGGGGATTTCATGATAATACCTTTGTTTATGTCCTGGATAAAGATGTCGCCATCGGCAACCTGAAGTTTCGCAAGCGGCTCTCCGGTTCCTATTCCAATGTTTCCGTTGTCTTTCAGAAAAAGATTGAAATTAATTCTGGTTGAAGTAAGATTTGAAACCGGTTTAAAAAAGTTCAGTCCTCCGGCACTGAACTGATCGTCGTACTCAATACCCCATTTGCCATGTATAAAACCATATGCTTCATTTATATTATCGCTAAACAGAATAGCTCCATTACGGGAAGTAGGATTTAAATCTGGTCCGTTGGGAGCTGATTGAGTGCGACTGAGTAAAATATTGCCTCCTTGCAATTGAATTTTCTGAACGGGATCACCAGGATTACTTAATACTCCAGTGGAAATGTTTTTGTATGCTGACAAGTTCAAATATCCTGAATAATAATAAGTATTGTTATAGTTGACTGCTTTTCGAAGATACACCATATATTCTTGTGTAGTACCAGAAGGATCAAGCATAAACCCATTTGATTGGGAAAAAGTATTAACCTCAATGAATAAGCCGAAAGCTATAGTTATCAGAATAGCTTTAAAGTAATTTTTTTGTGATTCCATGATCTATTGAGTTTAGTGAATATTTAATTTCATTTTAGTTCTTCGCAAAGAGAACCTTATTGCTTAACCAGTTTCCAGACTCCTGTAGTATTGTTGGAGGTTATTTTTACAAAATATACCCCACTACTAAAGCCCGAAATATCAATTTCAAGATGTTTTTGTTTCACGGATTGCTGTAAAACCAATTGCATTTTCGAATTGTATATAGTTAGTTGTGCTTCTTTAAATTCTTTCTCCGATTCGATAGTAATGATTTTTGTTGCCGGGTTAGGGAAAATACTTATTCCCATAGTTTCAGTATTTTCAGCAATTCCTCCTATAAAATCGACACAGCCTGATCTGTCATCAATTTCAATTGTATTAATGTCCGGATAAATATTGTTGCTACTTCCTTCGGTGAAAGCTGTAAACGTAACCGATGAAGCTGTTATGGTATCAATTAAAGGAACTCCGGTTGATGAAAAAACGCAGTCTGCGGCATTGCCTGATGAATCAGTTTGAATGATACCAATCTGGGGTTCGTTTGTTTGTGGATTTTTCACCCCGACCAAAGGACCATTCCCAACTATTACCAATTCCTTTTGATCCGTTTCAATTACGTCAACTGCGTCAACCATTATGTGATTTGCCCACAATTGATTACCCTGTGAATCGGTTTTTATAATTTTGCCTCCATTTAAAAAAAAGCCACCAATTAGCATAATATAACCACCATCAGATACCTGCCGTAGTTTTGGAGGCGCATAACTTATCCAACCGTTGCCCGATACATCGCTATATGATTTAGTCCATAAAACATTTCCTGAAAAATCAGTTTTCATTAAACCTGAATTCAGATAGCACAGATAGCCGTCAGGAGTATTTACAAAATCGTATCCCGCACTAAACATTGAAGAGTTTAACTTATATTTTTTTGACCATGACAGAACTCCGGATTCATTTAATTTAATGAGAACCGTATAGGTATAATAAGGAGAGAATTCAGTGATATAACCTATTAATAAAAATCCGTTGTCGGGTGTTTGTTTTGCTGAAAATGCTGTTTGTCCCCAGGTACTTGTTGTAAGAACATTTATCCAAATCATGTTTCCACTTCCATCAAGCCTGGCTGCGAAAACACGGTTATACGGAGGATCATTATCATCAGCGTATCCGGAAATAATATATCCGGAATCATGAGTCTGTTGCACAGAAACTGCTGACAGACTAAGTCCGCTCTGGCTTATTGTTTTTGACCATACGGTATCTCCCGAAGCATTTATTTTAATGCATAGTGCTTCATTCTGATCAGTACTTACATTGAATGCATTACCGGCAATTACAAAACATGAATCGTGGGTTGGAATAATACTCTTAATTACAATACTGGAATTAGAAATCCCATAACTTTTAGCCCATACTGAATTTCCAAAGGAATCCGTTTTTAAGACCATACCTTTTGGTTCCGTCCCGGCATATCCCGCAATCATATATCCATTATCAAGTGCAGGAGCTATAGAATATGCCTGTATCCCGGAAGG
>CAZBZA010000605.1:0-2462 GCA_964495865.1 uncultured Lentimicrobiaceae bacterium | reverse complement strand
ACTGCCCGAAAAATGGGCATTCGCACTGTTGCCATCTATTCCGAAATTGACAAAAGCAGCCTGCATCATAGTTTTGCCGATGAAGCCTATTGCATAGGGAAATCCGAACTTTCGGAAACGTATCTCAATATTCCTGCAATTATTCATATTGCAAAAAGCAGTCATTGCGATGCCCTGCATCCGGGTTATGGTTTCCTTTCGGAGAATCCTGCTTTGGTAAAAGCCTGTAACGAAGCAGGGATTATTTTTGTTGGTCCCGAAGCCAAAGTAATGGAAGTAATGGGGAATAAAGTGGAAGCACGGAATTTTGTTACTTCAATTAATGTTCCGGTTACCAGGGGTTTATCGGGTGATGCCGCCACAATTCTCGGTAAGGTGGATGAAATCGGGTTTCCTGTTCTGGTAAAAGCTGCCGGTGGAGGCGGAGGTAAGGGAATGCGCATTGTTAACGACAAACAAAGTCTTGCCGGCGCGCTCGAAGCTGCTTCGCGCGAAGCAAAAAACTATTTTGCCGATGGAACTGTTTACATAGAGAAATACCTGGCCGAACCCCGGCATATTGAATTTCAGATACTTGGCGATAATTTTGGAAATGTAGTACACCTTTTCGAACGCGAATGTACCATACAGCGCCGCTACCAGAAAATTGTTGAAGAAGCGCCTTCTCCGACCCTTACACCTCAATTACGCGCTGAAATGGGGGAAGCTGCCGTTGCCATCGGTAAAGCAATAAACTATTCAGGCGCAGGAACCATTGAGTTTTTGGTTGATAAAGATATGAGTTTTTATTTCCTCGAAATGAATACCCGAATTCAGGTCGAACATCCTGTTACTGAACTTACTACCGGAATTGATATTGTTGAAGAACAATTATTTGTGGCATCCGGCGAAAAGCTGAGGTTAAACCAAAATGAGCTTCACCAAACCGGTCACGCCATCGAATGCCGGATTTATGCCGAAGATCCTGCAAATAACTTTTTGCCTTCGCCCGGAAACCTTTCACTTTACCAGAAACCTGCCGGCGATTTTATCCGGGTGGATGATGCCATGAATAAACCTTACCAGGTAAGCAGTTTTTTCGATCCTATGATTGCCAAACTGATCACCCATGGAAAAACACGCGAGGAAGCCAGGTTTCATATGATTGATGCTTTGCAGAATTACGGGATTCATGGGATAAAAAACAACATCAGTTACCTGTACGCAATTTTGCAAAATACTGATTTTGTCAATAATACAATTTCAACACGTTTCTGCGATGAGCATACTGCTTTTCTGCTTTCAGGAATTGCAAGCGACCGGATTTCGGTGCCTGAATCACTGCCACTGTCAATCGCTATAGCATCAAAACCAGAGTTCCCTCAATTAAAAACTCCTGAGAAAACCATTTGGAGTGAAATTGGTTACTGGCGTATTTTAATGCAGCCGGAACTGGAAATGGAAGGTAAAATTTTCCGTTCCCAAATCGTTGAGTTACATGAAAATGAACTTATCCTGAATGTAAACGGACAAAGTTTGAAAATCCGTTTTGATGAAACTCCCTTGCGTCAACAAATTGAAATTCAGATTAATGGTGAACCTTACACTGTATTTGTCTCACATCCTGAGCCTGGTAAAGTCATTATCAGCTACAATACGCATTTGTTCGAGGTTATCCGCAAGGACATTCTACAAGCTCCTGCCGAGTTTAACCTGGAAACCTCATCTGTAGGCGAAGGCGGCAGCAACATCACCTCGCCAATGCCGGGGAAAGTGATAAAAGTTGTTGTTAACGAAGGTGCGTCTGTAGCAAAAGGGGATCTGCTCCTGGTGGTGGAAGCCATGAAAATGGAAAACAATATTCTGAGCCCGGCTGATGCCGTTGTTGACCGTATATGTGTGGCTGCCGGCGATTTGGTCGATAGTAATATAACTTTGGTTCATCTGTCGGCTCAGCCGGATAAACAGAGCGAAGTTTAGTTTGTTTATTATAAAGATCGATTACATTGGCAAATAATGCATGCATCTTTCAAAAAATACACACACATAATTCTTGTTTCCCGGTCAAACTCATCTAACTATTAGTACTCTGATCTTAATCAATACTTTACTACAATGGATTTTCACCTTACCGAAGAACAACAAAGCATCCGCAAAGCAGTCCGCGATTTTGCCGAACGCGAAATAAAGCCTTTAGCCCAGGAATTGGATGAGGAAGGTCGTTTCTCGCCTGAACTTACGCTTAGCATGGGTCAGCTTGGATTGTTTGGTATCAGCACACCCGAAGAATATGGCGGACATGGCATGGACACTTTATCCTATATTATTGCCGTTGAAGAACTTGCCCGGGTCGATGGTTCGCAGGCAGCTACAATCGCTGCACATAATTCGTTGGGTATTGGTCCGTTGTACTATTACGGAACTGAAAAACAGAAACAAAAATATCTGCCTCCATTATGCACGGGTGAATCAATGTGGGCTTT
>CAZBZA010000604.1:0-2464 GCA_964495865.1 uncultured Lentimicrobiaceae bacterium | reverse complement strand
ACAATACTAAGATACAACGAGTTGATATTGAGAAATATTTGAGTAAATTTGGTTCGGCAGTATGCACAGCAAATACACCGGGCGTTGTGTTGCATAATAATCAAAATTTCTGCTATGGGAAAACATATAATTAGTTTAGTATTACTTGGTTTGATTTTTATCAGCTCAAAAAAACCAGAGATTGATCCTGCTATTCAAAATATTTGGGTTGGTGATTATAAACTTACTCTGTACTTTGACTCAACCCAACGCACCTATAATGATTTGCCAATGATCATGGACTTAACAGATACAGATCAAGCAGTATTAAAGTATTTTGCCGGGAATGAGATTAAAACATCATGGAGTGCAAATAATGGGCTTTTAACCATTGACACTGTTGATTACAGAATAATTTCACTTTCAAATGATAGTATTGTTTATTCCCCCTATTCAAAAGAAAATTCGAAATCTGATACAGAACCAAATGATGATGATGAACTTACACTGGTTCCAATAAAAGATGAGTATTATGTTTTTAAACGGTTAAAAGAGTTTAAGCCTAAAGGAACAGTTGCAAGCATCACTGACTATTTTAATAACAGGTTATTCTATAATCTTAATTATGATTCGATATTATTAAAATATGGGGACTATCTTGATTTTCTTGATAATGGAGTAGTGGTTTATAAAATGCAGGATAAAAGTCCAATAAATATTCTCCTACATGAAGAGTGCTGGCGAATTGAAAAATATAAGGAATATTCATTTTTATTTTTTTATCATAGTTGGACTAAAAGTAATGGATTTCTGGACCACGCGCATCAGATTGTAAGCTTAAATGATGTTGGATTCACTTTAGTTAGTTTTCCTTGGCATAAACAAACTGACTATATTTTAGCAAACCCCGAAAAAGATGACAAGTTTCATTCTAAAATTACTGGTAAATGGATCTCTATAAATGATACCAGCAGATTTTATAGCAAACACCTTTCAAAAAAACTAATTGAATCAGGAAGATATAAACTTTTTGATGACACATTAAATTATAATTTTTATCATGATTCATTGTCTATATCAGGCAATGGATTTCTTCCCATTCAGTGTAATTGGAGATTAAATTCTGATAATTCAATACTCATATATGAATATCCGATTGAAACACAAATGGGTAAAGACTACCATGTTGAATATGCCAACATTCGAAATTTCAAAGATGAATTACTGGAACTGGAGTTGTTTGATAATTATATTTCGACCGGCTTTAAAAAACCTCAAATGATAATATTAAATAAAAATCAGACCTTTAAAAGAATTGATTGAATTACGCTAAAAAACTAAGCCTAAACGCTGGCAAGCGAATGGTAATAAGAAGAAAGATTGTACATCTATTCAAGATTGCGCTGGCCGGAAAGCTAAATTTTAAAACTTGCCCGCCTGCGCAGCCTCAGACGGTAGGCACAACATTAGAAAAAAGTCCAACCCACTGTTTAAAATATGAGACTTAAGCAAGTTTTTCTGGAAATAATTATTGGCTCAATGACAATTGTTTTAATTGGTCAATGCACTGAATCTAAATTAACTGAAAGAAAAAAAAGCAACACAACTTTAACCCTGGAAGAGGCTGAGATATCCATACACGACTGGCTCACTTATTACTCATGGATGCTTGAGCATGAAGGAATAGTTAAAGCAAATAGTGTATTGCCAGACAGCACAGCGTTAGAACCAGAAGTATGGCAATACATTTGCAATAGATCAATTAAATATAGCAATGATTTGCATTTGCCTACAGAACAGCCTTTAGGAAATTTTTACTCGAATTGTAATGACTTTAGTAAAGCTACAAAGATTTTTCCAGAGCCTTCCCTTTGCCCGGTTTTAGAACTTCCAATTACTGGCGTAACTTATGGTCAAGCAATTGAATTTTGTAAATGGAGAACCCATTCTGTAAATGAAAATCCAACGAAAGGTCTCTATAAAACTGTGGTTACATTTAGACTCCCAACAGAAAAGGAGTGGTATGATTTAACAAAAAAATTTCTTACAGATAATGAAATGAATAAAGGCTATTATGATAGCATTTCTGATAAATACCCAAAGAAAAAGAAGAATTCTACTGTAATATGTCCGAATTACAACTATAAAATGATTATTCCTTGTGAATCCTATACTGGAAAAATATGCGTTCGAGCACATTATCTTACAGGCAAGAATGCACCTTATGACTTATTCGGAAATGTTTCAGAAATGACATCAACTAAAGGAATTGCAAAGGGTGGGAATTACTCGACTTTTGCAAACCAGTGCAATATTGATTCAGTTCAGAATTATACTAAACCAGAAAAGTGGCTAGGATTCAGATGCGTAATAGTGACAAATGAGTAAAAAACATTGCTCAATAAACAGGAATATGAAAGTTGCCCCCGCTAGCGCGAATTTACAACTTAGCGGAGCGATCTCTTCAGCCAAAGGCTGAAAATCC
>CAZBZA010000603.1:1325-2472 GCA_964495865.1 uncultured Lentimicrobiaceae bacterium | reverse complement strand
TTACTGGTATTGATTGTACTTCTGAATTTTACCGGCTACCTGCTGCCCTGGGACCAACTGGCTTACTGGGCAATTACCGTGAGCACCAACATTATCGGGTATCTGCCACTTGTTGGTGAAAACCTCCGGATAGCCATTATTGGGGGTAATGAATTAAATGCCGGCACTTTACAAACATTTTTTGCTTTTCATACCGCTGTTTTACCCTTACTGTTGTTGATACTGGTTTTTTATCATTTCTGGCGTGTACGCAAAGCGGGAGGCGTTCTGATTCCCGATACGAAAGAAAAAAATGAAATGGTGCCAGTAATGCCAAACCTGGTTTTTAAGGAATTTATAGTTGCACTTGTGCTGATAGCTGTTTTGTTTGCTTTCTCAGCCTTGTTCAATGCACCTTTACTCGATAAAGCCAACCCGGCATATAGTCTTAATCCTACTAAAGCTCCATGGTATTTTGCCGGCGTACAGGAACTGTTAATGCATTTTCATCCTTTTTTCGCAGCATTTATTATCCCACTGAGCGTTGTAACTTTCCTGGCCTGGATACCATTTCTGAAATATGATGAGGCTCCGAACGGTCATTGGTTTATCTCCGGAAACGGAAGAAAATCGGCTGAGGCTACTGGCAAATTTGCTGCCATCGTTACCCTTGCAGGAATTCTTTTCAACGAATATGTGCTTAAATTCGAAATACTGCTGGCGCCAATACCCGCATTTATAAGTAACGGTTTCCTTCCGCTATTTATCCTGCTTGGGTTTATGGCAGGTTATTACAGGTATTATCTGAAAAAGTTCAGTCTTTCCAAACCTGAACTGGTACAAGCCGTTTTCGTATTTGTAATCACGTCATTTATTGTGCTCACGTTGGTGGGTATATTTTTCAGAGGGAAAGATATGGCTCTCGCTTTTCCATGGAATATTTAAGCGCATCTGGAATGAAAAAGGATCAGAAAATAAGCAAAACAGTAAAAACACAACCCGCAAAAACGGATCCTGTCAGCAGGCGCGATTTTTTTAACCAGGCATGGAAATGGCTTGGTATTATTGCTGCACTGGAAGTACTCGGAATGTTTGCCGGTTTTATATTTTCATCGAAACCTAAAAGCAACTCCGCACCCAAACAATTACTCGAAGCAGGACCGGCTGA
>CAZBZA010000603.1:0-1225 GCA_964495865.1 uncultured Lentimicrobiaceae bacterium | reverse complement strand
AAAGTCGATATCGGAACCCTTGTCGGGCGCAGTTCATTCAGAAAAGACCAACTTCAATACGCATGATAACCATAACTCATAACGCCTGGAAAACTACCGGACTTATCGCTACCGTGGTAATTGTGCTAAGCATTCCGCTTTCGCTGATTTTAAACCGGAACGCGGGAGAATATACTGAAGCTGCTCCGACTTTCACCGGCGGTGCTGCCTGTATCGAATGCCATCAGAAAGAATACCGCCTTTGGAAAGGTTCCGACCACGACAGTGCTATGGCTGTTGCTTCGGATACTTCGGTGGTGGGAGATTTTAATAATGCTGAATTTACATTTAACGGTGTTACATCAAAATTTTACAAACGTGCCGGTAAATTTTATGTGTTTACCGAAGGCCCTGGTGGCGAAATGAAAGAATTTCTGATTTCGCATACTTTTGGAATCCGCCCCCTGCAGCAATACCTTGTTCCGTTCGAAAACGGTAAATACCAATGCCTGCCTATCGCCTGGAATACGATAAAACAGGAATGGTTTCATATGGCCGGCATGGTATATAAACCCGAAGATCTGAAACCCGAAAACTGGCTGTACTGGACAAACCAGGCGCAGAACTGGAACAGCATGTGTGCCGAATGCCATTCGACCAACCTGCAAAAAAACTTTGACCTCGAAACCAAATCGTACAATACCACCTGGGTTGATATTAATGTAAACTGCGAAGCCTGTCACGGTCCGGGCTCGGCGCATATCGAGTGGGCGCGACTGCCTGAAATGGGCCGGCCGCAGGATGTAAACACCGGTTTGATTGTAAAAACCAGCAAAATGACTTCTCGGCAATATGTTGAGTCGTGCGCTCCATGCCATGCACGCCGAAGTTCGTTTGGGCCTTACGATCACGCGAATAATGAATTTCTAAGCTATGCCATTCCGCAACTGCCTACACGGCCTACCTATCATATTGACGGACAGTTTCTCGACGAAGATTATGAATACGGTTCGTTTACGCAGAGTAAAATGTATATGAACGATGTGCAATGCGGCGATTGCCACGATCCGCACAGCCTGAAACGTAAATTTGAAGGAAACGCCCTTTGTACCCAATGCCACAAAGCCGAAGAATATGATACTTTTAACCATCACCTGCATAAATCGAAAGGCGAAGCGGGTAATTCGTTTGTAAACAAAAGAGGTGAAAAAGTGGAAGTTGGTGACGGGACTTTATGCCGCGATTG
>CAZBZA010000602.1:0-2481 GCA_964495865.1 uncultured Lentimicrobiaceae bacterium | reverse complement strand
CTGTAACCCGGGCCACAAAGAAACTTTTTCTTATTAACTTTGAAGAACGGTTTTTCGAATAACTCAACTTGAATAATTATTCCTGCCACCCCTAAAACCTAACCCCAAACACTTCAATAAACCGGAATCAATTAATAATGAAAAACACAGAACATTAAATTAAGAATGTTGAAGTAAAGGCAACTGCAATACTTTTACATTTTGCGTTCTGTGTTAAGTGTTTTTAATTCAAGCTTAAACCCAAACCCCAAAACCTAAAAAAATGCGCATAGGATTCGGATACGATGTTCACCGTTTTGCTGATGGCCGCGACCTTTGGCTGGGCGGAATAAAAATACCTCATCACAAAGGACTCGATGGTCATTCGGATGCGGATGTATTGATTCATGCTATTTGTGATGCGCTGCTTGGCGCCGCGGCCCTGGGCGATATCGGAAGACATTTCCCTGATACGGATTTATCATTCAAAGGAATTGACAGTAAAATTCTGCTGTCGAAAACAGCTGAGTTAATAACGAATTCAGGATACCGGATTGAAAATATTGATTCTACAATTGCAGCGCAGGCACCGAAAATTGCACCATATGTTGAAATGATGCGCTCCACTATCAGCGGCTTGCTTTCAATAGAGCCCGGACAGGTTTCAGTAAAGGCAACTACCACAGAGAAACTGGGATTCGAAGGTCGTGAAGAAGGGATTTCGGCGTATGCAATAGTATTATTAACTATTATAAACAGTTAAAGGTCAAATTGCTTTTGTAAAAAAAAATCTGTTAATCGAGCTTTAATACTGCTAAAAACGCACTTTGAGGAACTTCTATATTCCCGATCTGACGCATACGTTTTTTACCTTTCTTTTGTTTTTCGAGCAGTTTACGCTTACGCGAGATATCACCACCGTAGCATTTGGCAATAACGTCCTTACGTAGTGGCTTAATGGTTTCGCGCGAAATAATTTTTGCTCCGATAGCAGCCTGAATAGCAACTTCGTACTGTTGCCTTGGGATAAGTTCTTTCAGCTTTTCGCAGATGCGTTTGCCGAAACTATAAGCATTGTCGCGGTGAATAAGTGTACTGAGCGCATCAACCGGATCGCCATTAAGCAATATGTCAAGTTTTACCAGATCGGCTTTGCGGTAATCGGAAATATGATAATCGAACGAAGCATATCCTTTCGAGATACTTTTCAGTTTATCATAAAAGTCAATCACGATTTCGCCCAAAGGCAAATCGAAACTTAGTTCAACACGGTTTTGTGTAAGGTAAACCTGGTTTTTGAGCGTACCGCGTTTGTCGAGACAAAGTTTCATAATTGCACCCTGGTAATCAGATTTTGAAATTACCTGAGCTGCTATAAAAGGCTCATAAATATCGTCGATCCATGTAATATCAGGCATTCCAGAAGGATTATGCACTTCCAGTTCCTCACCTTTGGTGGTAATGATTTTATACATTACGTTAGGAACAGTTGAAATCACATCCATATCAAATTCGCGATCGAGGCGTTCCTGAACAATTTCCATATGCAATAGTCCAAGGAATCCGCATCGGAAACCAAAACCTAAAGCAGCTGAAGATTCCGGCTCGAAAGTAAGCGAGGCATCGTTAAGTTGCAGTTTCTCGATAGAAGCGCGTAACTCTTCATAGTCGTCGGCATCAATAGGATAAATACCGGCGAATACCATAGGTTTTACATTGGCAAAACCTTCGATGGCTTTCACACACGGACGTTCCACATGGGTAATTGTATCACCAACTTTAATTTCCTTGGCTGTTTTAATACCAGAAATAATATAACCAACATCGCCTGTAGTAAGCATATCCATTGGCTTTTGCTGCAGCTTGAGTAAACCGATTTCCTCGGCTTTATATTCTTTACCGGTATTCACAAATTTTACCAGATCGCCTTTACGTATCTGACCGTTGAAAATGCGGAAATAAGCAATAATTCCCCTAAACGAATTAAACAATGAGTCGAAAATAAGTGCTTGCAGAGGAGCTTCAGGATCACCTTTTGGAGCAGGGATGCGGCTGATAATTGCATCAAGAATATCCTGAATTCCTAGTCCGGTGCGGGCGCTGGCACGAATAATGCTTTCGGGTTTACATCCTATCAGTTCAACAATCTGGTCCTCTACTTCTTCGGGCATGGCTGAATCCATATCCATTTTATTCATGACCGGAATAATTTCCAGGTCATGTTCGAGAGCAAGATAAAGATTCGAAATAGTCTGAGCCTGAATACCCTGAGTAGCGTCAACAATCAGCAACGCACCTTCGCAGGCAGCAATAGCCCGTGAAACCTCGTACGAAAAATCGACATGTCCCGGAGTATCAATAAGATTTAATTCATATTTGATACCGTTATGCAGATAATCCATTCGGATAGCATGGCTCTTTATGGTGATTCCGCGTTCGCGTTCGAGATCCATATCATCGAGCACCTGGTTCTGAAGCTGGCGCTCGGTAAGGGTTCCGGTG
>CAZBZA010000601.1:0-2495 GCA_964495865.1 uncultured Lentimicrobiaceae bacterium | reverse complement strand
TATATAAGATACGTAAAACGGGTTTTACCCTTACAGACAATAAAAATTATTTTGAATACCTCGTTAGTGCATCTTCTTCTTCAGGCGCGTGTGGGTACAATTTATTAAATTTGATTTTAACTTCTGGCTTCCGAATAGTATTTCAAGTGCTGCATCGCTTATATCCTGCATGAATCAAAAAATATAACTTGCCAACTTTGAGTTAATCTCACCATACAAATGGGCAACCTGTAGAGAGATAGTTCGTGGGATGGATTAGTTCGTGCGGTAGTGAATTAATTTATAACTACCTTTCGGGTATAGATGTTGCCGTCTGACATTACTTCTACTAGATTTAGACCTTTCGACTTTGAAATATCAATCTTTTCAATCATGTTTTTTACAGATTCGTCGTAATATACCAGGTTTCCACTGCTGTTATAAATTTTAATCTGGAAACCGGAATACACTGCTCTCTTTTCATTAAGCTCAATATAAATTATTCCGTCTGACGGATTAGGAAATATTTCAATCGGGTTATTTAAATGATTAAAATCCTCCGAAAAGGTATTTGAAGTTTGATGTTCTAACGCGCCAATATCTATCGTGTTATTACATTTCCTGTTCTTCCCTGAAATATCATATGGCAAGCTAAAATTTGTATAGTTATTGTAAACATTAATTCCATTATCTATACACATGGATCCTGAATTGAGACTCCAATTTTTAAATATTTCATCAGGATCATATATAAGGCTATCAGTTGGATTAAAAAAAGATGGATTGCCCGTAATATTATTAACATCCATATTAAAAGTTGATGAATTATAACTTGCATAATCTTCAATTAAACAATTGAAAACATTAATTATAGTGCCAGGTAGGAATAAATAAATTTGTAAAGAGTCTTGTCTTGTTGCCTTATTATTCCATACAATATTATTAATAAATTCATAATTTTCATAGTCAAGATATATCCCGGGAGCATATTCGGCCTTATTATTGCATATAGTATTATTTGCCATTAATAGATCAGAATTATTACCGCCACCCATAATTGCACCTCCTCCATAAACAGCAGTATTATTGCAAATTATATTATTTGCTATGATACCATTCACGCCCCAAAACTGTATTGCCCCACCGTGATAAGTTGAATTATGGCTGAAAACATTACCTACTAAATATATATATCCTGAATAATCAATAGCTCCCCCGTGCGAACCGTGATTATTAATAAAGAACGAGTTGGTAATGCGAGGGTAGTAAGAAGGGGAGGAATATGTATCATCAGAAATATATATTGCACCACCATAATTATAAGAATAATTATTAAAAAAACTGCAACTATCAATAAGGCAGTTTGAAAAAGATGTATTGATACCGGCACCACTACTACCATAATTATTGCTGATATTACAATTTGAAATTTTTACTTTCGAAAAATTTTCAATTATCAAAGCTCCGTTTCTGCTGAATTCCAGTGTACAGTGCTTAAAAAAAGAGGAATCATTGGTATCGAGGTAACCATAGTTACCGCCATCCCATGGATATAATAACTTTATGCCTGCCCAACCTACGTTGCCATTATTTGATGAAAATCCGGTTGTGTCATTTATTGTAAAAACAATGTTCTTGTCTTTTTCACCGATTGCGATTATTCTTCCTACTGATGAAATCATAAAATTACCTTGAAACTGAATAATTGTTCCGGATCTGATTTTTAATGTGCTACCTGAAGTTATATCCACATTACCGATTATTTTAACTGTATCATAATTCCAATCAGTATCCTGGCTTATGGTGCCTGAGAAATTTATTGTTTGCGAATAAATTAAGTTGCTGAAAGTTAAAAAAATTAAAATGTTTAAAATTTTCATAGTGTAGGTTTTTAAATCGAGTGCCGGACTCAATTGCCTCAGCTTCAATTGTTTATATTGTTCCAACTTTTATTAGTTTGGTTTAGCAAATTAAGTATAAATTTTCTTCGCCAGTGTCAAAAAAAAAAATTGATACGCGCGAAAGAGAGGTGTTGTAACATTGAAAACAAGGTTTCTGATTCTTTTAATCTGAATACTCTCTACAAATATATCTTCATTTTACATAACTCGTACACACAAAGATATATTTACCGTGAAAAAATACTCAACAAGCCCCTTACGTTTGCTCTCGTCTTTTTTTAGTCGCATGCGGATAGAAGTTTTCATAAAACTCTTTTAATGCTGAACTTGGAATTTGCTAATGTTACAAAAAAAAACCCACCAACATGGCAGGGTTTTTCTTCAATCAAAGGATCTTATGCTTTTAGTATGATCTGAACGTCCGTTTGCGCGGATAATCACCGTTTGAGGCAGTCACTCTTTTATCGCTTTTCGGCGTTGAATTCCTGCTGCCCTGATCACGCTGAGGGCGCTGTGGCCGGGCTGCTGCTTTTACTACCACATGATCCATCAAAGGATAGAAATGGTCATCATTAACCGGAATTTGCTTATTGATCAGTTTCTGGATATCTCTTA
>CAZBZA010000600.1:0-2502 GCA_964495865.1 uncultured Lentimicrobiaceae bacterium | reverse complement strand
AGAGATAGCTATCATCCGGATATGAAGGAATATACCAGCAAAGAATCCGAGGAAACATTGATTATTGGTAACATTACCTGCCAGGTATTCCCTTTTCGGCTCCAACAGTTAATCGATTACCCAAAATCACGCCTTGATTGCAGTCCCGACATGCATTGTGGTGTCGTATCCGGGGGATCTGATCTTAAGGTCAAAGATCCCTATGACTATTCTAAAATACTGTTCCATAATAGGTATCCGGTTTATGTCAGAAAGATCAGAAACGAAATAGCTTTGAAAGATATCAAAGGTCAGAGTAAGTTTGTTACAACGTATATGTCTAATTTAGAGGATACAACATTGCTCGAAGGCCTTACTTTAGAGATCAAACCTTATGTTGCAGGCGAAGGGCAATTACCAACTCTCTCACCTCATTATGTTGTATGGCTTATGGGCGGGAAATACCTTGAGCATTTAAGCAAACACTCCATTGGAAGTGGAAGTGCAATGCGGTGGGACGAGAATTTCTCCAAACTTGTTCCTGTTCAGGGAGAACTTAATGTAGGTATTCCATACATTATAAGCGAACCAGCCGGCAGTACCGATATTTATCAAACCTATGAACCGCTTCTGATAAGCAATTACAAAGAGTTTGAAAAATTTCTTCTTAATCCTGCCGGTACTTTCACTATCGAAGCGTCGGGTACCCGATTGATTAAAAACGACAATTTTATGTCAAAAGAAAACATTTCCTTAACCATAAATCTATCTCCATACATAGAGCTTGCTCCTCTTGAACCCTTAGGACTTCCTGAAATAGGCCCTTTGGATCCTGTTGGAATTGCTCCTCTTGATCCGGAAGGAATTGCCCCACTCGAACCTTTAAATGGTTCGCCTGAACCAACAGCAAAACCGGAAGGAGAATTTGAGTTGGCACCGCTTGAACCGATAAAGAAATAATGCATTTTCAACTGAATATGATTTAGAATAGAAATCACTTTTTGACGAAATCCACCTCTAAATTTCTAAAAAAATGAAAATTAAATTGTTTCTCCTACCCGTTTTGGTTTTCCTTTTGTCATACAACCTGGCAGCTCAGGATTACCCGCTAATCATTGATCATCCGGGCACTTTCAAGCTTATCGACTGGGGCGTTTATACCCATTATGATTGTGGTTTCACAAAAACTGAGCAAACTGCCAATTATCAGAAAATTACAAGGATTACTGAACTGGTGCGTAAAAACCCGGTTTTTATTGATCAGAAAGGATTCGACTGCGAGACCTACGTTTTTACAATGGATTGCCCCGATAAATTTGGATATGGAATTCCGAGCCGGCTGAGTTTCGGTTTCGAAGACTGGTTTATGGATAAGGGACAAGCGAAGAAGTATGGAATAGAGCCGCCGAGTTGGAATATTAAAGTTAACAGTCTGAATAATGTATTTGGCGGTAACTACAGCCTTGGAGCCTCAAAACCTACTGATCCTCCCAAAGCAGGTTTTAATTATGAAAAATGGAAAAGTGTTAATGACAAACTCCATGATTGTATTTACCTGCCTGGTGAAAAGGAAGAACTTGGAAATGGAATTGACAGGTACATAAGTGAAATAATTGTTGTGTATAATCCCGAAAGGCCACCTTATTACCTGCCGGTAAAATTCCGTGAATTGGCCGAATTGCTCATCGAGTATTGGAAACTTCACCCTGATAAAGTACAATCTGATATGATGTTGCAATACCTGGAAGCGGAATATGACCAAATTCCTGAAAGCGAGCGCGATGGATGGGCTTATAACAATACATATGACGAACGTTGCCCATTTTTAAAAATTACACCGATACCCGGTCCACAGCCGGTGGTTCGCTTAAACCCGGAATACTGGAATAAAAATCTTCCTCGCTCATCCATTCAGATACTGACCTTTAACCGCCTGACTGATACCAATCGATATACCAGTCAAAAGCAAGAATGGCTGAAACTTAACGCCGCCGGGTACAGTCTTCAGCGGTTTCTGGAAGCATTGGATGTTACTACATTAGTTCCTGCAATTGATAAATAAAAAGGTTCTTCAACTAGTTTAATGGGGAAAAATATTTTGACGGAAGTCGGAAGACAGGAGTCGGAAGACATACTAAAAATAAATTCGACCTTATAAATATCAGTTTAATTGCAATTAATTTTATTTGATATGGTTTCAAAAACAAGAAGTAAGATCATTTTTAAAGGCACTTCGGTCTTCGGTCTTCCGACTTCCAGCCTCTAAAAGCCTAAAAATTCCTTTAATTCGCAGTTGAACCAATAAAAAATTGCCCAGATGACTAAATTATTTACTATCCTCCTTGTTCTTACCCTATGGTATACAAACCAGGTTCATGCGCAAAGTCCTTCGGATTATCTTCCTGACAAACCTGGTAAATGGAGTTATTCAAATAATATAACCAGCACCGAAGCTGAATACATCGCCTATAGCAAAGTTATTGCATCGTTAGCCGAATGGTTTCACCTGAATGTTCCTATGCT
>CAZBZA010000599.1:0-2505 GCA_964495865.1 uncultured Lentimicrobiaceae bacterium | reverse complement strand
AATTAATGCACTTGGCAATAAAGCTACTTATGGCGAATTACGAATGGTCAGGAGTCATCTTTTTTATCAAAACAGGAATAATCAGAATCAATCAGAAAGATAAACACAGGATTTTTCTTTTATTATTTAACAAACTGGCTGCAATGGCATGCATTGCTATTTTTATTCCAACACGCATGGTATCTTTCATTCCAACATGCATTCCATGCTATTTAACATTCCACCATACATTAATTGGACGGCTATTATTATTCCACCATGCATTTCATGCATGGTTATTTACATTCAATCCCGTTGGGATTGGGGAAATAGGAGAGCAGAAGCCCAAAGGGCTTCAATATCAATAACCATGGGTGAAACCCATGGTTCAACAATACCAGAATCCGATCACAACCCCGAATGGGGTTGAATAACTGTGATATACACTCCCAACTACTACTAACTGTCTTGAAACCGCGTATAATGACCGGACATAAATCATGTAGAGCTACCGTGTTAATTCCTCCAATTTCGATGTGTTTTTATCATTTTACCATGCACGGTATTTAACATTCCACCATGCATTTCATGCATGGCTATTTACATTCAATCCCGTTGGGATTGGGGGAATAGGAGAGCAGAAGCCCAAAGGGCTTCAATATCAATAACCATGGGTGAAACCCATGGTTCAACAATACCAGAATCCGATCACAACCCCGAATGGGGTTGAATAACTGTGATATACACTCCCAACTACTACTAACTGTCTTGAAACCGCGTATAATGACCGGACATAAATCATGTAGAGCTACCGTGTTAATTCCTCCAATTTCGATGTGTTTTTATCATTTTACCATGCACGGTATTTAACATTCCACCATGCATTTCATGCATGGCTATTTACATTCAATCCCGTTGGGATTGGGGGGTAAATGGGAACTTATTTTTTATTATCCAGTTAAGATTTCATTATCTTTGTACCAATAATCCTTATAATATTCTAAAGATGAGCACATATACGCAAATTCTCTATCAGATAGTATTCAGCACATACAACAGAGAACAAACTCTTTTAAAACCTAACAGAGAAGAGTTGTATAAATATATTTGGGGTGTTTTAAAGAATAAAAATTGCCATTTATATCAAATCGGTGGTATATCGGACCATTTGCACATTGTAACGCATTTACATCCGTCGGTTGCCCTGGCATCATTAGTTAAAGATATAAAATTAGCAAGCTCTGAACATATAAAGGATTTTGAATTATTCCCTTCGTTCAATGGCTGGCAGAGTGGCTATGGAGCCTTTACATATGCTTTCAAAGATAAAGATCGATTGATCGCGTATGTTAAAAATCAGGAGAAACATCACAAAACTGACTCATATAAAGAGGAATTAATCGGTCTTTTGAAGGAACATGAAATTGAATTTGATGAGAAATACCTTTTATGAGGATATATCTTTGTCAAGCAAATGATTCCGACATGAAAAAAAAATTCCTTATTCGCTGCTCAAAATCTAAATTCAACACCCGAAATTCACAATAGCTATAGTGATCTTAATCAGTGTTTTATAAATGCCATGAGGCTAACAAAACATGCTTACCCCACCAAAAATTCACCATTCATTTCATCATCCGATTTAGTAAAAGAATACTGGTAATCCATCGGAATAATATCAATGTATTCCTGAACGCTGCCGCCCGAAAAACAGATATCGATGATATCCTTACCTGTTTTTGACAAAGGCGCTTTATTGTATTTAGCCAATTCCTTTTTAAAGAAATCTAAGAGAATCTGAGCACCTGCATCATACCCATCCTCGCCAACTTCAGGTTGTTTGTAGACTTTCAGGAAACGTGATGGAATTTTGGCGCCTTCGATAGTAATATAGTTGAGTTCGTACCCTAACAACGGTGAACGTGCCGGCTGATACTGATCGGAACGCAGTTTTGCATTTCCCCTCCGCGTCAGGTATTCGCGCATAAAAAGCTGCGGTTTGAAACCCACTTTCCAGACTCCGATATGCTGATTAGGCGTGAGCGTATAGCGCGTCCGTGGGGTGTTTATTATTTGGTCGAGGAGCATATTGGCATGTGGAATCAGCTCGCCGGTTGCAAAAGGCCAGTATGAACCTACACCTTCGCTTTCCATATTACCGCTGCTGATAATACTCGGATTGGCAAACCCACGCGGCGCCACCAACCTCCACAACCATGCCAATGCCGGCGGAAGCACATGAAAAATACCAATGATGCCGTACGAAGGATTTTCCCTTGATGAGGGCGGAGTGCGAACTCCAAAACTACGAACATCGACTGAAACCTGTCCGTTTACAATGCCGGGAACAATTTCGCGCGGGACAACAATACGGGGATTGGCACATTTTTTACCGGGAGCATCTTCCACATGGTCCCAAATGAGGGCTGTACATTCCGGTTTAGTTTCAATATTTAGAAATAACAGTGGTTTTTTAACTTTTATCGAAAGTTTCTCGAGAAAAGGATCATCGCCATAATCTTTAAC
>CAZBZA010000598.1:0-2508 GCA_964495865.1 uncultured Lentimicrobiaceae bacterium | reverse complement strand
AAGAAATTGAAGAATATATCGGTAAACCGGTTGAAGTAATGGAAATTAATAAAACGGAATACAACCAAACTCTCGCTTTTACAGCTGAAACCAAATCGGACTGGAAGACTCTACTGCGCGACGCTGAAGCGGAAGAGTTGACGAGGAAGAAGAGGAAGAAGAGGTAGGTGTAGAAAGTCTGGTTGAGAGTTGTTGATGTCAACAAAATACTAAATATCTGATGGAAGAAAAAACAGAAATATTGTTATATCAGACTGCAGATGGTCAAACCAAAGTAGAAGTACGCCTGGAATCCGAAACAGTCTGGCTTACTCAGGCACAAATGGTTGAATTATTTCAAACCACAAAACAGAACATTAGCTTACACATTAAAAATATCTACAAAGAAGGGGAATTACGAGAGGTTTCAACTGTCAAGGAATACTTGACAGTTCAAAAAGAAGGTACTAGAGAAATTCAACGTAAAATTAGTTATTATAACCTCGATGTAATAATATCGGTTGGTTACCGCGTAAAATCTCATAGAGGAACACAGTTCAGGATTTGGGCAACTGGGCAGCTGAAGGAGTTTTTGATAAAGGGATTTGTACTGAATGATGAACGCCTGAAAGAAACCGGACATACCAACCAATATTTTGAAGAACTGTTTGAAAGGATAAGGGACATCCGCAGTTCGGAAAAGATATTTTATGCCAAAATTAAAGATATTTATACAACAAGCATTGATTATTCGCCTAACAGCGAAGAGGCACAACTATTTTTTGCTTCAGTTCAAAACAAAATGCACTGGGCAATTCATGGGCATACCGCTGCCGAAGTAATTTATAACAGGGCAAACGCAGAAAATCCAAACATGGGATTGACTTCATGGAAAAACAATCCCCTGGGAAAAATCAGAAAAACTGATGTGTCAGTTGCAAAAAATTATTTATCACAAGATGAACTAACCGAATTAAATCTTATTGTTGACCAGTACCTTAGCTTTGCCGAATTACAGGCCAGAAACAGAAGACCAATGTATATGGCTGACTGGGAAAGGAAATTGTTTGATTTCTTGACACTTAATGAAAAACAGATATTAATGGATGCAGGAAAAATTTCTCATCAACTGGCAATGGAAATAGCAGAGAAGGAATTTGAAAAATTCAATAATAAACAAATTGAATTATCCGACAAATTAGACTTGAAAAGCCTTGAAGGTGAAATAAAAAAATTAGGTAAAAGATAATAGTATTGTAAATAAAAAAAATATCAGATAAGGTCATGCACTTATATAGGTACAAACCGCATTTCAAAGCAGCAGACTTGTATCCGGAAACCGGATAAATTAAATTCAGCAAAGTTTAACACAAATTTTTGACTCACAAAACCGCTATTCCCTTACTTTTAAAAATGTTTCCTTATTCCTGAAGCCTTCATTCCTGACAAAGTCTTTAAACTGCCGTTTAGTCGGCGAAAATATATAAGGAACCGTGTCCTGCGTGGTTTCGGTAATCGCTTTAAGCTGATCGAGATCTTCACGGTTGTTAATACTGCTTAATACCAGTTTTCCCTTTGACATCTCAAGCTTCTGCACACGCCAGGTATTATCCTTTGAAAGAATATTCACAAAATAATATCCCTTAAATTTTTTCAACACATTCTCCTGATTGATAGCAAACAACGTATCCGTTTCATAAATATGCTGCACAATGGAATCGCCTTCTATCTGAACGGGAATTCCCTCATTTGTTTCCAGGTCAAAAAGTGAGTCTCCTATTAGCTGCATGGAACTATCGAGCAGGCTGACATGGGTTTTTAAATCGAAATCATAAATCCGGATCAGAGTATTTTCTGTAACAATCAGGTTCGAATTATCCTGCTCACTAATGTATTCTCCTTGCAGACGCCCGGGAAAATGCGAAAGTGCAGGAACGTTATCAGGTTGCGGTTTATCGAAAGTTACAGGAGGTTGACAGGCAAAGAGAAATAGTGCTGACAACATAGTTAAAAAAACAGTTTTCCTTCTCATAACCAAAAGTGATTTTTAATGTTTCGAAGTTTAAGTTCTTTTCAAAATTCTGAAATAGTTCATGTTTATGCTAAGCCCTTAAGGCCGGGAGTATACTAAAATGATCAAAGCAATAACGCCAGTCATCATTCAAATAGTATGACTATTGAAACATTATATGTAAAAAGCTAAAAATGAACAGATTTGAAATACCGGTTCTCAAATTTAATAACGGGTATTAACAATTCTGGTTTTCAAAATAAATGCACTGAATGATTTTCCTTAATTTCATCCCGGATTTTGAAGCCTTTTTATGGATAAAACAACACCGCAGATTGAACACGAATGGCTTGAAGTACTTCAGCCTGAATTTGAAAAATCTTATTTCAGTGAATTAAAATCTTTTCTTCTGGAGGAAAAGCGTACGTATAAAGTTTTTCCGCCGGGCAACCGGATTTTTGCAGCTTTCGATCATACTCCTTTCAGCAAAGTGAAAGTAGTAATTCTCGGACAGGATC
>CAZBZA010000597.1:0-2515 GCA_964495865.1 uncultured Lentimicrobiaceae bacterium | reverse complement strand
TTTGCACGGTAGAACGAAAACGAAAACGGAAAACGAAGAAAAATTTAAAATGAAAATTGAAGGTTGTATGTTTCTAGCTCTGATCTCAGGCGGTAATGCGAATAATGAGGCGAATGCAGGTCCTTTGTATGCGAATACGAATAACAGTGCGTCGAATGCGAATACGAATATCGGAGCGCACCTAATGCTAATGAAAATACGAAACATAAGCCCTGCCGCTTGGCAAAAAATAAAATAATGAAATCTGTATTGGTAGCGAAAGCGAAGATTTGGATTGCGCCTTGCAAAATACAATGAAAAGAAAAGGTAAGATGTTTGAAAAAATGTGTTCAATGGAAAATCTGGAACTTGCATACACCAATGCAAGAAAAGGAAAATTGCGCACATACGGAGTGAAGATGTTTGAAAAGGATAAGGAAAATAATTTGCGGGTATTGCAAACGGATTTACTTGCGCTGAATTTTAAAACATCTAAATATCACACGTTTACAATTAACGAGTACGGTAAGGATCGGGTAATATCGCGACTACCGTTTTACCCAGACAGGATAGTACATCATTTGCTGATGCTCGAACTTGAAAAGATATGGGTAAAAGTGTTCATTCGTAATACTTATGCCTGTATAAAAGGCAGGGGAATACATGACGGACTTTCGAGAGTTGTAAGCGACATAAACGATACCGAAAACACGCAATACTGTTTAAAGATTGATGTTAAGAAGTTTTACCCTTCAATAAATCACGATATTCTGAAACAGATTATCAGAAAGAAGCTGAAAGATAATGACTTGCTTTTTGTGCTGGATGAAATAATTGATTCCTCTGAGGGTGTTCCGATAGGTAATTACCTTTCGCAATACTTTGCAAACCTATACTTAGCGTACTTCGATCATTACATGAAAGAAGTTCAGCAAGTTAAATACTATCACAGGTACGCAGATGATATTGTTATTTTACATAGCGACAAAAAGTATTTACACGCACTTTTGGTTAATATATCTGATTATTTTAATGAGCAGTTGTCACTTAGCGTAAAGGGTAATTATCAGATATTTCCGGTACAGAAAAGAGGTGTAGATTATTTGGGATATAAAACATTCCACAGTCACATACTTTTAAGGAAGTCAATAAAACAACGGATGTTCCGATCACTTAAAACCGTTACAGCCGAAAAACTAAAACTAAAACTATCAGCATATAACGGATGGATGGTACATTGCAATTCGCATAACCTGAGAATAAAAATTAATGAAATGAATGAAAAGAGATTTGGAGATTTTGGGATAAAGGTAGATGTGGTTGCGCTGATGGGTGACAAGATTAAAATAGCTAAAGTGATCGGTAAAGAGATACTTGTTAAGGATTTCAAGGTTACAGAAAGCAAGTACGAAAAGACAGCCCATTGCCTGACTATACAGATTGAAATAGGAGGTGAAGACAAGGTTATTTTTACCGGTTCGGGAATGTTGAAAAGGCAGATAGAGCAGATAAACAAAGAGGATTTTCCATTTCTTGCAACAATAGAAAGTATTAACGAAACATACCAATTCCAATAATATGGAAAAATACAGCGACAGCCCAATACCTCAAATTGTAAATTTAGGAGATGGACGATACGAATTTTGTTACGCTCAGGGAAGCGAAACAACAAACAATGAAGGACGGGAACACGTCAGTTATTTTGCTGATGTTGTAACCGTTTCGGGATTGCCTGATAAGAGTGCAATTATTACCGCACTCATGGAGGCTGGAAAGATAGAAACGGAAGCAAATAAGCTTGTAAAAAATTTAACGGATTAGTTCTCCTTGGCAACTCGTTGAAATAAAAATTTATGGAAACGGAAATAGTCATATCGCTTTTAATTGCTTTGTTCTTGCTGGGACCGCGTGAGGGTCTTCAGCTTGAAGATAAGCGGGACGGTACCCAAAAAAGCAATGAGTATTCCGGATGGTGGCATAAACTTGGATTCCTGAACAGAGGGTTTATTATGCTGGCAGTTTTTCTTTATGTTCAGCAATATTATTCTTATAAAGATTGGCAATTATATACATGGGTTTTCGGGGCTTTTGTTTTAGCCGGTCCCTGGTATAATGTCGCAATAAATTTAATCCGTGGAAGCAAAATTTTCTACCTGAGTGATAAAGGCATTGACGGCTGGATCAAAAAACTGTTTTTTATTATCCTTCTCAGTTTACCTTTTTCACTAACGGCTCAATTTGATGCTGGCAAATATCAAAACCTTGGCACAGCTGTTTGCACCGATCAGGACGGCGACGAAGTGTATTTTACTATTACTGCAGGGAATACAGATAAATATTTCCAAATTTACCCATGTGAAGGACTTATTCAGGTTGATACAATTGCTTATACTAAATTTTTGAGGCAAAAAACTTGGTACATAACTATTGCATGTACGGACCCTCAAAAGAATATTGCCAGATCGACTTATAAAATTACACTTAGAAAATCGGCTACAGGCGTGAAGCTTAGCCCTATCATTGTGCCACCTTCGCC
>CAZBZA010000596.1:1297-2517 GCA_964495865.1 uncultured Lentimicrobiaceae bacterium | reverse complement strand
TAAAAAAAAGCCGGTCTGATGAATTGCATCAGACCGGCTTTGTATTTTTAAAGTAGCCTCAACAGGAATCGAACCTGTATCTAAAGTTTAGGAAACTTCCATTCTATCCGTTGAACTATGAGGCCATTCTTTCGGACTGCAAAAGTAATTTATAATTCTGTATTGACGAAATTGCATTTAAAGTTTTACCATTTCCGGGAAACGGATAGCATCAATACACCAGAAATCATATACGTTTTTTAATTCCGCGGATCCGTTTCCTTTATATCGCTGTTTCTCGCTGCTGCCTTCGATGGTTGCAGAGAAATCAATAAAAAAGTTCGCTACTGCATTCTGCTCGTCAAAACTAACCTCTGTAATTTCAAGTTTCTTTATCGAAAACGACTTGAATGCATCCCGAAAATGCTTTAGCCATTCATTATCCCGTGCTTCTTTTGTAAAATACATCAAATCGAAATCATCTTTTTTATTTAAAAACTCCCTGATTCCATAGGTACTATTATTCCGTATATCGTACTCGTGGTTTGGATGAAATTCCTCATATATAAAACATGTCCTCATCCCGGGAATCCGCATGTTGTCAATTTCGTGCTGAAACAATTCTTCTGTAATAAAACGGTACAACTCTCTGTCCTGCACTTCGCACAAAGTATCGAGATTGATTTCGTTTTCATGCAACGTATTCATAATTTTCGCAAGTTCAGCACCTATTTGTGCATCAGGAATTTCATCAACCAATTTGTATTCGGGCCTGTGAATAAAATCATACAATGCTATCTGCTCACTATTATGAAAGCTCCTTTCAAATGCTTCAATGTTTTTCAGGAATTCATTTTCTATTTCAGGGCTTATTTTGTTTTCTCCGGATTCCGAAAAAATGGCGCCATGCTCCAGCATAAGTTTCGCTTTTTTTAACTCATTCTCCATACGGAGTTTTTCAATTTCGCCCTCGTTGTTGTGTTCTGAATGTGTCATCTGTCGATATTTAATAAGTGAATTATTTGTTTCTAAAATCCGGAAACGTAATCTAATATCTGTATTCTTATCCCTAAAGAGTTTGGTATACAAATATAATTGAATATGTGATACATTCGAATATCATCAATTTTTTTCTGGTGTGTTCAATGAACATATAACATACTGTTATATAATGCCATGAAACAAAAAAAGCCCTGAAATTTTGTATCCAGAGCTTTTGTAAAAGATTCGTGATCGACTTA
>CAZBZA010000596.1:0-1197 GCA_964495865.1 uncultured Lentimicrobiaceae bacterium | reverse complement strand
TTTAACCTTTTCGGGATTGGATGCGAAATTTTTCCATGGCTCTGTTTCGGTCAGATATTTATTTCCAAGGCGCGCCAGGTTCATCATTTCGTTGAGCGCTTCGCGGAAGCGGTATGCTTCAATGCTGGCTGCTATCCTTTCAGGGAATCCGGAAATTTCAGCGATAGTTTGATTGTCATACTCATTCATCTCACCCAAAGCAGGAACTTCGCCGCCAAAATATTTATGGGTAAGCACAAGGGTGCGGTTAACGAAATTTCCGAAAATCGCCAGCAGTTCGCTGTTATTACGGGTCTGGAAATCCTTCCAGGTAAAGTCATTGTCCTTGGCCTCGGGCGCATTGGCAGCCAGGGTATAGCGGAGCACATCCTGCTTGCCGGGAAAATCAACAAGGTATTCGTGTAACCAAACTGCCCAGTTGCGGGATGTCGAAATTTTATCTCCTTCCAGGTTAAGGAATTCATTGGCAGGAACATTATCGGGCAAAATATAAGTGCCTTCCGCTTTCAGCATGGCAGGAAAAATAATGCAGTGGAAAACAATATTATCTTTCCCGATGAAATGCACAAGTTTGCTGTCGGCTGATTTCCAATAGGGTACCCAGTCCTTACCTGTTTGCTCCGACCAATCGCGTGAAGCAGAGATATAACCAATTGGCGCATCGAACCATACGTACAACACTTTGCCTTCGGCACCTTCAACAGGAACTTTTACGCCCCAGTCGAGGTCGCGGGTAACGGCACGGGGTTGCAGACCGCTGTCGAGCCACGATTTGCACTGGCCGTAAACATTGGTTTTCCAGTCGTCGCGATGCGATTCGAGAATCCATTCTTTCAGCCATGGTTCATACTTATCGAGTGGCAGAAACCAGTGTTTGGTTTCTTTCATAATCGGAACATTTCCACTTAATGCTGATTTCGGATTTATAAGTTCGGTTGCACTCAGGGTTGATCCGCAGTTTTCGCACTGATCGCCATAAGCACGTTCGTTGCCGCAGCGTGGACAAGTGCCTGTAATATAGCGATCGGCGAGGAAATGTCCTGCTTCAACATCAAAATATTGTTCGCTGTATTTTTCGATAAAATCGCCCTGCTCGTACATTTTTTTGAAAAAATCCGACGCAGTTTCATGGTGAATAGGTGCGGAAGTACGGCTGTATATATCAAAGGAAATTCCCAGTTCTTCGAACGATTTTTT
>CAZBZA010000595.1:0-2518 GCA_964495865.1 uncultured Lentimicrobiaceae bacterium | reverse complement strand
TGAGCGTTTCCTTGTAAAAGTAAGTTTACAGGGAATGGATCCCATTTTTCTTTCGACAACTCAATCCGACCAGCAGGATGTTAGCTACACGCTCGGAGGCAAAAGGGTTATTTCACTCATACCGGGCAAATCGCAGCCATCGGAAGTTATCGCAGAATCAAAAAATATCCTGGCACTTTCAGGTAACCTTCAGTTGAATTCGGATCTGAGTTTAAAAGGCAACCTTAACCTCGAACTCGGCGGCCGTTTAAATCCATGGCTGAAACTGCAAAAAGACACAGCTTTCGCTACAGCAATGCTTTCGTCAGCCATGGGCAAAAGCAAAATTACCGGTGTTGTAAAAGGCAAAACGGATATGGACCTTTCATCGTTCAGCTTTACCTCAGAAACAAACTCCTTTGCCAATGAAAAAGCAGGTCACATTTTCATGAAACTTCCTGTAGTCGCGTCTGGTTCCGACAGCTGGCACATGACCGAGTTGTTAAGTAAACGTGCCGAACCCCTGGAGATACCTTTCGCGATAAACGAATCGTACGATATATTTATAACTCTGCCCGAAGGCATGATAATGGTTTCGCCAGAGGTAAAACTTACTATGAATAACGAATTCGGAAGTATTGATATGTCGGTTACACCCAACGGCAACCAGTTACATATCATCCGGAAAATCAATATTTTAAAAACCTATGTTCCGGTCGAAAAGTACGATACCTTTAAAATGCTGATCAACAGCTGGAACAATAAAAAATACAGGGAAGTGGTGCTGAAGAAAGGATGATAAGTCTTGTTTTTGAAATCATTGTGCATTTCTTCCAGTTATTAAGCAAGCCATTTGCAGGAGCAGGAAAGGATACTACAATTCTCTTTTTGCGGCAAAGTTTATAACTGTTTATTGAAAAACTTTGCTTATGTTTGTTGTAAAGACTGGCATATCAATGATTTCAATCCCGAATATCAGAAAGTTAATGGTGGTGGTATTTTTTATACTGGCACATCACATCTCCTTTTGCCAGGAAAAAGCCCTTGCCGATTCATTAATACTTAAGTTAAAAGCTGCAGAAAACGATTCGGCCAGCATTTATATCAATATTGAATTATCCCGTTTTTATACAACTTCTGATTTATCGAAAGCACTTGAATACGCCGAAAATGCTGTTGAACTGGCTGAGAAATCGGGGAATACAGAAATGCTCTCCAAATCCCTTAATAATATTGGCAATGTTTACTTTAACCAGGGTTTTTTCGAACTTGCCCTGGCACAGTATTACCGGAACCTCGAAATTCAAAAGAGCGCAGGCAATGAAAAAGGGATTGCTTCGGCACTCATAAATATTGGAGCTATAAGCTTGAATATGAATGAATTTGAAAAGGCAAAAAAGAATTTTAAAGAGGCATTAATTACATTTAAGGAGCTGGAACGAAGCTCTGCCGATAAAAAATACAGTGCTGAAATTATTACAAGCTACAACAACCTGGGTATTGCATGCCAGAACCTGAAAGAGCAGAAACAGTCGGAGATATATTACCAGACCGGTATTGATCAGGCACGGAAAACCCTTGGAAATTCATCACTTCTGGCAAATTTGCTTAATAACCTTGCCAGTTTATTGCTTGATCAGAAACAACCCGATAAAGCATATAATCCGATAAAAGAAGCACTTGATATCCGGTTGCAAATCGGTGATAAAAACGGGGAAGCCCAGTCGTACCGTATGCTTGCAATTTATTATATCGAAAAGGGAAATACAACCAAAGCACTGGAATATCTGTATAAAGGATATGACCTTGCACAGTCAATCGGCAATATCTCGCTGCAGTCGTCGCTGGTGAATAAATTATTTATCGAATACGACAAAATGGGTAAATCTGATTCCGCTTTAAAGTATCATATCATCTTAAAATCGCTTGAAGCTGAAATGAACAGTGAAGAAACCCGCCGCGAGTTAACCCGTATTGAACTCACTTCGCAGTTTAAAGAAAAGGAACAACTCAGGGAACTTGCACAACAGAAAAAGGAGACCCGCTATCTTATTATAGGAATAAGCCTTTTGGTATCACTGGCGATACTGGGTTTATTGTTTTTGCTTTCGCAGAATCGCCTGAAACGGATGCGCCTCGAAAAAGACATTGCCGATCTGGCATCTAAAAATCTGGAACTCGAAAACAACGCACTTCAAAAAGAGCTGGAATTGCGGAATAAGGAACTCACAACCAATGTGATGTATCTGGTTCAGAAAAACGAATACATTACTGATCTGGCCGAACAGGTTATTTCTATTAAAAAATACCTTCCCGAAAACAGCAGCCATATTGTTGACAAGCTTATTTATGATTTAAAATCAAACCGCGACGACAAAATCTGGAAGGAATTCGAAATCAGGTTCCAGGAAGTACACCAGGATTTCTATTCGAGGCTGAATGAACGGTTTCCTGACCTCACTCCCAACGAAAAAAAACTGGCTGCTTTTCTGCGCCTCAATATGACTACAAAAGATATTTCGGCTATAACATTTCAACT